>CAZABI010000161.1:0-3813 GCA_964483235.1 uncultured Dehalococcoidales bacterium
CGTGACGAAGGTTATGAGACAATCATGGTCAACTGCAATCCCGAGACCGTGTCCACCGACTACGATACTTCAGACAAGCTTTACTTCGAACCACTCACAGTTGAGGATGTCCTCAGTATTTACGATAAAGAAAAACCTATGGGGGTAATCGTACAGTTTGGCGGGCAGACTCCGCTCAATATTGCCAATGAACTGAACCAGGCCGGGGTCAAAATATTGGGAACCACACCGGAAACAATCGACCTGGCCGAGGATCGCGGCCGCTTCCGGGAAATGATGATGAAGCTGGATATTCCCATGCCTGATGCAGGTATGGCTGTCAACCTCGAAGAAGCTCTGATAGTGGCGAAACGCATCGGATATCCCCTGATGGTTCGGCCTTCATATGTCCTGGGTGGCAGGGGCATGGAAGTGGTTCACGATGAAGAGATGCTCAGCCAGTATGTAAAGGCAGCCGTGGGTGTAACACCGGACCGGCCGATCCTGATTGATAAATTCCTGGAAAATGCCATTGAGACCGAGGCAGACGCCATCGCTGATGGGAAAGACGCCTTTGTCCCCGCCATCATGGAGCACATCGAGCTGGCCGGTATCCACTCCGGTGATTCCTCCTGTGTTATTCCGCCGGTATCGATCCCGGAGAAACATATTAAAACCATCGATGCCTATACTAAAAAGATCGCCCGTGAGCTTCACGTAATCGGTCTAATGAACATGCAGTATGCTATTGCCAAAGATATTGTGTATGTCCTTGAGGCTAATCCGAGAGCATCACGCACAGTGCCGCTTGTCTCAAAGGTATGTAACGTTTCCATGGCTCGTATAGCCACCCAGGTAATGCTCGGAAAAAAGCTGTCTGATCTCAAGCTCAGGCAGCGCTTAATACCGCATTATGGTGTTAAAGAAGCCGTATTTCCTTTTAATATGTTCCCGGAGGTTGACCCCATTCTCGGCCCTGAAATGCGGTCAACCGGGGAAGTGCTTGGCATGGCTGACTCATTCGGCCTGGCGTTCTTTAAAGCGCAGGAAGCCGCTAAACAACCCTTGCCCGATAAAGGGACTGTCTTCATGAGCCTGGTTAGTAAAGAAATGCCCATAGCATTTGATGTTGCAAGACAGTTCGCAGAACTTGGATTTAAAATGAAGGCCACCCGTGGAACACACGATTTCCTGAAAAGCCACGGGATTAAATCTGAAATAATAAATAAACAACACGAAGGGCGCCCTAATATCGTAGATGGTATCATGAACGGGGAGATTCAGCTTGTTATTAATACACCGAGCGGTAAGCTTTCCAAGTACGATGATTCTTATATACGTAAAACTGCCATCAAGTACAAGGTCACTTACATTACAACCCTTGCTGCCGCGGCTGCTGCAGTCAAGGGTATTGCAGCGTATCAGAAGAAAAAACCATACGTGAAGTCATTACAATCCTATCACGCGGATATTAAGTAAAGGGATGTGGTTTTGGTTTGAGACAAATAAGTGGAACTATAATATCCAACAGTAGGCTCCTCAAGTACGAAGGTGCGGAGTATTTTTTACTCAGGGTCTTAGCACCGGAAATAGCTAAAAATGCTGAACCCGGCCAGTTCCTGATGGTTAAGTGTGGCACTGATGTGGTTCTGCGACGCCCAATCAGCATTCACTCCGCAAATTCAGATTCAGGTGATATTGAACTATTATTTGCTATTTCTTTACCTGTAGAATCGGCACAAACATTGTCACCCATGCATCAACCTGAAAAAAGAATGGTGGCCAGCAAAGGCACCAAATGGTTGGCGAGCCGGAAAAAAGGAGACTCAATTGAAGTACTGGGACCGTTGGGGAATGGATTTCAAATAACTGACAATTCCCACAACGTCTTACTTATTGCTGGAGGAATTGGGATAGCGCCATTAAGATTTCTTGCCGAAGAATGCACTAAACGGGGAAAGAACATTACAATGCTTTTTGGTGCATGTGATGTTAACGGAGTATACCCAGCCATGAGACTTTCCAAAGGCATCAAATACATTATTACAACAGAGAATGGTAGTCGCGGTTACAAAGGTACTGTCACCCAATTAATTCCGCAGTATATTGCATCTGCTGACCAGGTGTTTGCCTGCGGGCCGAAAGCTATGTATGAGAAAATAGATCAACAGTTAAAACAGTATAAATGGTCTCAGGACATACAGGTTTCACTTGAAGAGCGCATGGGTTGCGGTTTCGGAGTTTGCTACGGGTGCAGTATTAAAACCAGGCAGGGCATGAAAAGAATTTGCCGCGACGGGCCAGTTTTTAATATAAACGATATAATATGGCAGGAGGTTAAACTATGACTATAGCTTGCAAAAGGTTGCAAATTAATACGAATGGTATGGGTGACACGATCAATATCACCTCCGACATAGCCAGGGAGGTGAGCAATTCGGGGATGAACAACGGTACAGTAACGGTGTTTATTCCTGGTTCTACCGCGGGCATCACCACCATCGAATATGAGCCCGGACTAATGTCGGATATTGCCGGTATGTGGGAGAGGGTAATCCCCACTGATATTGAATATGAGCACAACAAAGCCTGGGGTGACGGCAACGGTCATTCACATGTCCGGGCCGCGCTCCTCGGTCCTTCTATAACTATCCCATTTGTTAATAAAAGACTCACATTAGGTACATGGCAGCAGATTGTTATAATAGATTTTGATGTTCGTTCAAGATCACGTGAGATCATCTTCCAAATTATGGGTGAATAATATGCCTATGCAAAGGAGGTAGTTATGCCGAATGCACAGATGTTAGGCACGATATTATTCTGCATACTGGGCTTTTGCGGCTTCCTGGCGCTCGGCGCATTTGTTGGTAAAAAAGTATCGCCTGAAAAACTGGTTACCTTCGCCGGGGTCATAGCTCTAATAGCCGTTGTACTTTATGCCATGTACGCTGCCTACTACTTTATTGTGGAAACTTAACAAGAGCCTGACATGATTCAGCAATTTCAGTGCCATGCTTGCGGCAATGTTTGTATGATGGGGGATCCCTCATGCAAAGTATGTGGAGAGTATTTCACCTATAATTGCCCCTCGTGTAATTATTTCGTGAATAACGGAAATAATCGCTGCCCGAACTGCGGCATGGAATTGTATTGGGGAAGCCCGTCGGTAAAGATTACCAGTAATCAATCGAACACAAATGAACTTGATCTAAACGTATCAGCCGCGAGACAATTAAACAAGACAGGCAGCTTGCCAAAGCAAGATTCGAAGAAAAGTAAGCGCCTCCAATATTTATTGTGGCTTGTTCTCGCAGTGCTGTGCGTGATATTGATCGGCGCGATTTTATTTATCGATAGTATGTTGAATATACGGTAAGGAGGTTGCCATGCCTGATCCTAAAACCATAACCTACATTTTTGCTGCTGTCCTCCTATCTTGCCTAGTCTTATCACTGGGTAGTTTCCTCGGTAAGAAATTTGAGGTTTTCCGTGTCGTCATCTTTGCTGCAGCAGTTGCACTTGTAACTATAATTGCATTCACTATATATTTCGCTTACCTCGGTATCAGCGGTCAACTTTGATTATTAACAATACTAAATAATATGTGAAAGGACAGGGAATCCAGCATGCATAAAGGTAAATTCGGCACCGCTATCGTCTGCATGGACGGTAGAGTACAATTGCCGGTTCACAACTGGCTCATGAAAAAATACAGCCTGGACTATGTTGACACCATCACTGAACCAGGTCCTGACAAAATTCTTTCTCAGGGTGCATCACTACAGGTAGAATCGATTAAATCCAGGGTACTTATTTCAGTTAACGCACATG
>CAZABI010000162.1:0-3812 GCA_964483235.1 uncultured Dehalococcoidales bacterium
TTCCAATGAAATTGCTGTTCTTTCCAATAAAACATCTAGGAAATTTGTTTGTTGATGCGCGATTGGTTTTTGTTGCAATGATCGTGTTACCGCTCGTTGTTGATAAACTAATCGAATAAGGACAATGAGCGCGACTGCAAATAAAAAATCTCGAAAAATGTTATCATTTTTTAACATAGTGCCATTTAGCGTAAAAGATTATGGTAATAAGTCAAAAGAATGGCTTTTTTTAATTACGAGTACAATCTTTATCTTTTTGCTTTCTTTATTATACTTATAATAAATGCGCCTGTAGCTCAATTGGATAGAGTACCGGACTTCGAATCCGTAGGTTGCAGGTTCGAGTCCTGCCAGGCGCACTCTTCTTCGCCTACGCGGGGAGACCCTTGTAAGAGATGCTAGGCTACGCAGAGCACGGCCATCTTCGCGTAAAGCTTCGTAAAAGTTTTCTTTGCTAGTATTTTCTATGCTAATTTTTTAAAATAAGAGCATTGTCTGGTTTATAAATGTAGCGTGGAGTATGGCGAAACGTTTTTTGAAGTTTTTTGTCGCGTTGCATATTTTGGGTTTAAGTGTTCGATTGCAGGCGATGGACGTATCGGTTTCTGATGGAGCAGCGCCTGATTTTGATCATATTCTTGCTAAAATGAAGTTTATGGTTAAGTGTATGCAGTATGATGGAGTTATGGGGCCGTTTTTTTCAAGTCACGTCGCCTTGCCAACTGAGCTTTTGAGCGGTTCGCCGCGCGGCGGTATATTATTGTCGCGGTTGCAATATGCGGCATCGCTTCTTTATTATCAAAATGAATTGCTTGCGTTAGTGTCCCGTATTGATGTGGCCTGTGCCAAGCGAGATGCTCTTCAGCCGTGTATTGAGGGAGCGTGTCTTATTGGTGATGAAAAAAAGATTTATGATGATGTTGTTCAGATGGTGAATACATTTGGTTCGCGGTATAATCTTGTATATGGTTTTTTATTGGCATATTTGGCACGGCCTGGAACTGCGAGCCAAAGCGTGATATTGCATAATATGGTTTCGTTAAAAATGCACGAATCTGAAATTAAAATGTGCAATATTAAAATTGCGCGCATCGAGGATTTTGTGTGTGATCATTATGATGCAAAGCAGTGGAAGGCGTTGCGTGGTTGTATTTATCCATTGTTGCATTTGTTAGAAACTGACGCATGGGAAAAATCAGTTTTCGATCTTCGTCAATCAGAATGGTATTCTCATGCGCAAAAATTATTTCAACAACTTACTGGTCTGATTGATTTAGCTGTTGGACAAGACTCGAGTCTTCAGCGTTATCGTGCTAACTTGTGGAATCCTAGAATAACTATTGTTCCCAAAACAGCGCTCAGCGTTGACATTGATACGTTGGTGAACGAAATTGAGCAGGTTGGATCGTGCGAACAAAGCGCTCGAATGGCTTCGTCAAGTCCAAGCCCAAAGAAAAAATATAAAAAGCGGAAAAAGCGTGAGGCAGCGGCTCTTTTTATACTTACAGCGCCAGAAGAATTAGCTGACGATGCGCGGGCGGCATGGGTTGACGAGGAGGATTTTGATCCTGGTTCCGCATTTTGGCAGAGTGCAGCCGGTTCGCCGTCTGATTTGGATGGTACGCCGGATTTTTCTGGGCGTTTCAGCCGCCTATCAATAAATACTGCCAGTGATGCAAGCCCGGCAAGTAGTCCCGATAGTGGTGGTGCCAAAGCACGGGTATTTGCGCATTATGATTATGATGAGCGGATATTAATTTGGCATGGTGCAGATGATGCCATGTTACATGAATATGTTGTGTCGGGTTTCCCAGGCGCTTTTTATATCAATGTTGTTGCGCAGCACCGGGTGCCGTTTGTTATAGAAAATCAGTTTGTTGAATTAGGACGAACTGAGGCGCGAATACTCAATGGAAAAGCTTATCGAACGATTTTGTTTGATGGTGCACTTGTTTTTGGAAGTGGACGACGTTGCCGGGGAACTTATGAAATAAGTAGGCCAGTTTCAAAGCTTGATTTGGTGGTGCACCGTTTTTTTAAAGTTGATTATGCACGTGCGTGGCCCGATTCGCTTGTATTACCCGAGCGAGGTCAATGCGAGCGATGTATGATGTGTAATGATCATGAGTATACTGTCTATGAAAATGATCAAGCGGTTTGTATTATCGAAAATGATTCATGGCTTAAGGTGACGCATGTTATTTTTAAATAGTCTTTACATGCTTAGATCGCCGTGTTTAAATTGATCTAAAGAGAAAGGGGCTTTCTATGTTAGTTACTATACAAAAGCGTGACTTGTTTACCGTTGCGTTGCTCATGTTGTTCACATTGGGAATTTATTTTATTTATTGGGCCGTAAAAACAAAAGGTGAGTTGTGCAGTATGGGGGCGGATATACCGACTGCATGGCTACTTATTATACCGGTTGTGAACTTTTATTTTTGGTATAAATATGCCGATGCTTTTACCACATTTGTTAAAAAGGGGTCTGATCCGATAGGCTATTTTTTACTGATGGCGTTTATACCATTTGCAGGTGTTTTTGTGGTTCAATCTGAACTCAATAAATTGGCTGTCTAAGCTTTTTATAAATATAGTTAAAGAATGCAGGAGTTTTTGTATATGACTGAGTACATGATAAATTTTATGCAACATGTTCCATTTGTTATGCTCGTAACCGCGATTTTGCTTGGTGCGGTTACCGGACTTGTGGCACGAAGTAAAACGGTAATGATTGCTGCCATGGTACGGTATCTTATGTTATTGGCCATTGGTGCAACTTGTTTATGGGAATTTATTTTGCAGGCCTTTTTTTCTGGTGCCTCAGCAGGTGCTTTGGGCGTTGCAATAAGTCCATTTCAGCTTGAGGTTGCTTTGGCAAATTTAGGTATAGCGCTTGCGGGTATTTGGGCATTTAGAGCTGGCTTTGATTGTTGGGTTGCGGTTGCTATTATGGTTACCTGTTTTAGTGCAGGTACTGCGCTTGTTTTTTTGTGGCAAGTGCTTTTTCATCAGGCATCTATGGCGGGACATTTTTTTTACGCCGATATTCTTACGGTATTTGTAGTTGATGCTCTTTTATTGTACTATCAAAGTGTAACGAGAGAGTCATGATTTCTTGATTTTCACCAAGATGTTATTTTCGGTAATCTGTGAAATAATAGATTTTTTTCGTTCATGCATTCGATACGTTTTGCTTCGTTGAAGCTTCGCAAAACACTCCTCGCTTCGCATAAAGCTTCGTAAGGCAGGCAGCACGAACGGTGATTAAGAATGTGAAATACAAGAAATCCGTTCGGCCTGAGTGAATTTGCGTAGCAAATTTGTATCGAAGGCTGATCGCGAATTAATCGGGCGCCTGTAGCTCAGGTGGATAGAGCGACAGATTCCTAATCTGTAGGTCGCAGGTTCAAGTCCTGCCAGGCGCACCAGTCTTCGCGTGATTTCTCCGATCGTTCTGATGTTTTGACTCGGCCATGCTTCGATACATTTACTCGGAGACTCGTAAACACTCAGCACGAGCGGATTTTGTATCCGCTCACCCTGAGCTTGTCGAATGGGTGCTTGGTTTTGATTCTTTCAGTTCACTTTTCGTTTTGATGATAAATGTGCTTTGCAGGACAGGCAGCACGACTAATCATTATACACATCTAGCAATAACCATATTCATTGATTTTAATTAAAAATTGTCTTTGTAGTAGCGTCTTTATGCAACAATTGCCCCCCTCCGTTTGCCCCGAGTGGCACCGTCCTCGGTGTTGTATCGAGGGGTTCTTAATCAAATCTTTTCTTTGCAAGAGCACATCTTTTTT
>CAZABI010000163.1:0-3809 GCA_964483235.1 uncultured Dehalococcoidales bacterium
GTGGCCGGTGACAATGACTGCGTCTGCTCCCTGTTCCCATGCTTTTACCGCATGACGTTCAGTGGCAACAGTGCTAATGACCTTACCACCGTATTTATGAGCTTCTCTTATTATCCAGTCGCCTTTTCCCAACGCAAAGTTAATGATAGGAGCCTGCTCCCTAAGGGCTACTTCGGCATTTTCCTTGCCATTGGGAAAAATCAGGGTTGCATTAATGGCAAAGGGCTTATCTGTAAGTGATCTGATCTCTTTGATAATGTCCTTTAATTGGTCGGGTGTGTTCGCGACACTATTAAATATACCTAGACCGCCAGCATTGCAGATGGCTGCTACCAGCTTAGGCAGACTCACAAAGGCCATACCTGATAAAAGAATCGGATGCTTGACGCCGAAGAGTTCCGTAAACCTGGTCTTCATTCACATTCCTCCGTAAGGTATTAGTTGTAATTAATCGGTAATAATCTCAAAAAAGATATTTGTTTGTCAAAGAACAACTCCATTGATTGACGAAAATCGATTTAACCGACCATATCAGTAACGTTGTTTTTTAACAAGGGCATGTGTTATAATTTGCCAATTGTTCAGTTAATCAATAAAGGAGGTTTGGTGATGAAAACCCGAATGACAGAGCTTTTTGGTATTAAATATCCCGTGATGTGCGGTGGCATGATGTGGTTGTGCAAGCCTGAACTTTGCGCCGCCGTATCTAACGCGGGCGCATTGGGGAATATTACTGCTGCCAACTACAACACCGGCGAGGAACTGCGGACGGCCTTAAAACAGACACGTGAATTGACCGATAAACCCTTCTCGGTGAACCTTTCACTTCTTCCATCATTCCGTATCACCAAGGAGATGTACCTGGAATGGTTTAATGTCTGCCTGCAGGAGAAGATAACGGCGTTTGAGATATCCGGGGCGCCTTTAGACAGGTTCTTCGGGCCGGATGCAATTAAAAGGGCGCATGATGCCGGAGTGAAGCTTATCCACAAGCTTGGATCGGTCAGGCACGCGGTACATGCGGAACACGCAGGTTATGACGCTGTAATTGCCGCTGGTGTAGAAGAGGGCGGACATCCGCTGATGGATGACGTCACTACCATGGTGCTGACACCGAGGATGAGGGAAGCGGTCAAGATGGTCGTGATCACTACGGGAGGCATCGCCGATGGACGCAGCCTGGCAGCGGCTTTAATACTGGGCGCAGACGGAGTAATGATGGCGTCGAGGTTTATGGCCACTACTGATTGCAAGATGCACGATAATGTAAAACAGGAACTGGTGAAGAGACAGGAATTTGATACTACATTGTATGGGAAAACTATTGAATTGCAGGGACGCGCTTTAAAGAACAAGGTAATTAAAGAGATACAAGAACTGGAAGCAAGGCACGCCAAGCTCGAGGAGATGGCCCCGCTATTAATGGGAGCGAGGCAGATGAAAATCTGGAATGACGGCGATGTTGAAGCGGGTATGATACCGGTGGGGCAGTCCATCGGCTTGATCCATGACGTGGTAAGCTGCAAGGAACTGCTGGAGCGCATGGGGAAGGAAGCCGAGGACATCCTGAAGAGCAAGGCCAAGAGCCTGCAGATAGCTTAATTAGCACTAAGAACAGAATAAAAAGTGGGAAGCTGCATTGCAGCTTCCCACTTTTATTATCGATAAAGTTTAGACTATGCCAGCATGGCGTATTCTTTTCTAATGATTTCCTCGGCCTCAGCCATGACCCTGTCCATCAATTCCTGGACGGTCGGCAGGTCATTGCAGGCGCCGACTACCTGGCCGCAGAAGCAGATGCCTTCCTTCATATCACCGTTATATAGAGCCATGGTATGCCTCCTGTAACCGGCTGCCTGTCTGGCCTGCACCCACAGGGGATGCTCAGAGTCAGCTCCCATCATGGTGAAGCTCATACCAATGAACTGACCCCAGCTCAGATTCAGCATCTGTTTGGTTTCAAAGGCTCCCCTGAAAGCATCGGCGATTGGGAATCCTCCCTTAACGATGCGCTCCGTGACCGGTGTTTTCAGCGCGCGCCCGCGCATTCCGTCAAATTTAGTGCTGACAATGGTGTCGTTTTCACTTGATTTAAGGCATAGCTGTTTGAAGTTGTCGTGAACAATACTTTCCTTGGTCAGGGAGAAGCGGGTGCCCATGGAGATGGCGCTGGCGCCAAGGGAGAGGGCTGCGACTAATCCTTTCCCGTCGGCATAACCGCCTGCGGAGATAATAGGTATTTTGACTTTGTTTGCTACTATGGGCAGCATCACCAGGGTGGTAGCTTCCTCACCGTGAGCTGCAGCTTCGGTTCCGGTTACGATTATAGCGTCGCAGCCCAGTTCGGCGGCTTTGATGGCGTGTTTAACAAAGGCCGTCGTACCGATTACCTTTCCCCCATACGCATGTACCTGGTCTATAAACCAGGGTTTTCCCAGGGTGTAGTTGATAACAGGTACTTTTTCCTCAATAGCTACCTGGAGGGTATCGCGGGCCACCTGCCCGAGGATCAGCAACTGGTTAATACCAAATGGTTTATCCGTCAGTTTCCTGATTTCCTGGATGTTCTTCCTCGTTTCCTCGGGTGTGCACCTGGCCGTGGCGAAGATACCAAGACCGCCTGCATTACATACTGCCGCTACGAGTTCAGGAGTTGTCACCCAGTTCATGCCGGCCAGCATAATCGGGTGCTTACAGCCAAAGAGCTCGGTAAAACGTGTTTTTATCATTAACAATCTCCTTTATTAATTGATTGACCTCGACTGCTGGAATACAGAGAATCAGATACGAGATAAAGCATCCACACACTTTGAACGGTAATAATCGAGATGATATTATATATCATGATGCTTTGAATCTCAAGGCAGTTTTTTATTTACGCAAATATAATTTACGGGATTGGGGAAACGTGTGATGTACAGCGATATTGTGAAAGACCTGGGACCGCTTTTCGATCCGAAATCAGTTGCCCATATAGGAGCTACCAATAACCGTAATAAATGGGGCTTCTCTACTATAACCAGTCTCAAGCAAACATATAAAGGACCGATATATCCCGTTAATGTTCACGAGGAACAGGTCCTCGGTATCCAATCCTACAAAAAGGTAATGGATATTCCCGGAGACGTTGACCTGGCAGTATTCACCATTCCGGCTGAGCGTGTAGCAGCAGCCATGCAAGACTGTGTTGTGAAAGGAGTAAAGTCAGCGGTAATCATTTCAGCCGGCTTTGCAGAAATCGGTCCGGAGGGAAAGAAGCTGCAGGATGAAGTTTTAGGTATTGCCCGGAAGGGTAATATCCGGTTCATTGGCCCCAACTGCATGGGCTACTGGAGCGCTTCTTCCAACCTGGCTGCCTTCATGATGCCTCTGCCGGTTAAGGATGGCCCCCTCGCTTTTGTATCACAGGGCGGCAACGTGGGCGCGGCGGTCGTGGTGGCCGGTTATGAACGCGGAATTGGATTTCGCAGGTATGTAAGCTGCGGCTGTACAGCTGATATTCAGATTGAAGACTATATTGAATATTTTGGGCGTGATCCGGATGTAAAAGTCATTCTTACGTATATAGAAGGTTTAAACGATGGAGCCAGGTTTGCCAGGATAGTACGGGAAATCACTCCAAAAAAGCCGGTCATAGTACTCAAACCGGGTAAAACCGAGGCAGCAGCCAAAGCTATAAAATCGCATTCGGGTGCGCTGGCCGGTAGCGATGAGGTGTATGACGCTGCTTTTAAAAAGATGGGCGTTACCAGGGTTAATAGTCCTGAGGAGATGCTCGATGTCGCCGTCGGATTTATAACGCAGCCGCT
>CAZABI010000164.1:0-3805 GCA_964483235.1 uncultured Dehalococcoidales bacterium
TGGAGACAAACAGAAGGGTGTGAAGGAATTCGTTCGCGTTGTGAAACGCGGAGGCTTTGTTGGATTGAACGAGGTTACCTGGGTTAAACCGCCGACTCAGAAAGTGATTGATTACGCGGCGAATGCAATGGGCGCGGTTTTTTTGGACGCTGTCGGTTGGAGTGAACTGTTGGAGAAAGCGGGATTGAAGAAAATTAAGGCAAGTTCCAGAAAGCTTGGAATGATTAGGCAATTCTGGGATGAATTAACTTGGTTTGAGTTAAGCGATTTTTTCAGCCCATGGCACAAAGCGGTTATGCTCTTTATCCAAAGCAAACAGTGCCGCGCTTATTTGAAGAAAATGATGCACGCTCCGTTAAGCATTAAGGAGTTCATGGGCCACGGAACTTATGTTGGAAGAAAAGATTAAATAGTGATTAAACGGTAAGTGTTATACGAAGTCTTTTTGAGGTGTGCTTTGAATGCCCGGAATTATCAGGAAAAAAATTCCCGTTAAAGAAAAGGGAAAGGGAGAAAAAAAGAGCCCAGTAACAGAACCGAAATCTAAAAAGAAGAGAATGAGCAGGGCGGGAAGAAGCAGGGGGCTGGCACATAAATTGGGTGAAATGAAAAAGAGAAGCCAGCTCAAAGGCGCCGCAAGAAAAGGAGAGAGGAACAGATTAAGAATTGGGCTGGAAAGTGTCCCTGCTTCAAAAAAGTTTGCCGGCATTCATATTGAGCTGTATAACCGTGCAAAGAAAGTTGATTACTCAAGACCAATAGAGGCAGCAGTAAAAAGGACTGCGATCGCCGACGAGTACATGCGGAGAATTGACACCACTGATTTAGAACTCAAGTTGAGAGGCGTTTATTCCAATGACAACGGGAGCCTTAATTATGCGGATCATAGAAGGAATGGGGGTAAAACATTCAAAAGGTATGTACAACAAAGGATTGGCTGGCTTGAGAAAGTCACTAAACCAGACCGCGCTGGGTGGTTTGAAGTGCCGCTTCTTTCAGACCTGATTGAGCTAAGGCTCGCTAGACGCATTCTTGGAAAGCTTAAATAAAAAGAGAATAAACCTGTTTTGGTCAGCGCTGGTTGCATTTTTCTTCCAAAAATCATGAAAGTAACATTTAAATAGTTGTTCAAGTATGTTATTTATAACATGAGCCCTGGCATTCCCACGGGGATGCCAGATGTCATTCTTATTTTTCACCCTGTTTTTGGAACTGGCTCTTTAGAAACATTTCTTTTGTCATTAAGACACACTTATCACAAACTGTTAGTATGTGGTTTGACATTGAAAACTTGGAATCTCTTACTTTATCAGTAAAATAGTATAAAATAATCCTTATTCCAAATTTCTCCTTAATTTCTTTAATTATGGGCACAAAGTCAGTATCACAAGCGATTAGAATGAATGTTGAACCCCTATTTGCCGCGGCCTCAGAAAGCAAGTCCATCGTCACTAGAGTGTCTACCCCCTTTTGATGGTACTCATCGTTAAGTTTTTGGCAGCGTCCTTCCCTAACAACAAAACTCGGGATTTTTTCTAATTTATTTTTAAAGCGGTCGTAGTTTGATCTCCTTCTTGTTTCATCTTGTGTTGGCACATCAGATTGAAAAGGAGGGGCGGCATAATAGAGTACTTTTTTACGCCATAGCCCTTGTTGCTTTGAGAGCGTTATTGCCAACTGATTCAGGTCATAGCTTAATCTTTCGCCTTGGTCACTAAAATAGCCACCAACCAACTGAAGATATTTCCCGTCAATAAAAACTATTGTTGCGTTCACGTAATCAACGTGGCAATAAAACCTTAAAAGAAGTTGTGCAAAAGGAAACCGATGTTGAACTAAGGATTAAATAAAAAGAAAAAGAAGGAAAGGGCAAAAGAAAGCCTTTCGTTCCTGGTTTTATTTTATTATTTTGATTTCGATTGCGGAAACTTTGAGTGGTTTGCCGTCTTCCGCGCTGATTTCTTCGGTTGAAGTGGTTATACCGCCGATTTTTGCGTCGTTGATGAATTTATGGCAGACTATTTCGGCCACGTCAACAGCGCGCGATATTGCTTTGCCGCGGGCCTTAATCATTACCTCTGTTGCCCCCTGGTTCATCTGAGTTACAACAGCCAAAACGTAAGCCATTGTTCCCTTTTTTCCAACGAATACTATGTTGTCTTCTGTCATTCTAGCACCTCCGATTTGTGTTTGCTGTTATTTATTTCAAGTATTTCAAGGTATTCCTGAATATTCCCGGTGTTTTGCCTGGGTCGTAGTTGAAGTAAATGCTCTTGCCGAACAACAGCGTTTTCTCGACTATTCCCGGATAGTACTTTGTTGACTGAACGTCTCTGAGTGTCGCAATCTCATTTCCTTTGGATGAAACAGGAAAAATCTCAACATAGAGATACTCGTCGAAGCCTGTTGCGGGAACCTTTTCGATTCCAAGCATTATCGGGTGGCTAAAGTCCGCTCTTTCAAGTTCCGCGGTCATGTTGATTGGAACAATACAGCTTGGATAGTTGTCTTTTGTAGGAGTGCATTCAACCGGAACAATATCAGAGCCAAAGTTTGCCATCCAGCCAACTAACTCCGGTGCTTCCGGGTTGTATATGCCCGAGTTCTTTACCACAATAAGCTTTCCGCCTTTTGTCACAAAGCCATGCAATGACTCTCCGACAGTACTGGGGAGCATTTTGCTTTGCTGGTTTGACTGGTCCAACATGATTATGTCGTACTGCGCAAGTTTTTCAACAGCGTTGGTTCTAAGCGAATCCGCGTCCCTGATTCTGTACTCAACCAAATCTTTTGAAAGGTCCAATGCCGCTTTGGTGTCCATGGTTGGCTCGCCAATTATAAGCATTTTCATTGGCGCTCCGCCTTCAATAAACGGAACATCCCAGAATCCAAGCCATGCCCCGGCAATGCCCGCGATAATAAGTATGATAATTAATGGAATCAATCCCTCAAAGTGATAGTTTAACTTTGAAGCAAATCCTCCGCCGCCGCTTGGATAAGCAGGTGGTAAATCGTCGTAGCCGCCATCATCAACCATTTAAACACTCCCTTTTCTTTTAACCTTTTTCAATGAATCTGTTAATATTTCTTGTTATTTATGTTTTTATAATTAATGTTTGCACTTTTTGGCAACAATATAACGTTTTTAGTATTTAAAAACCTTTCTGGGAAAGGTTTTGGTCATTTTGGAGCGCGCCTTGCCAACGGCTTCAAGCGCCATTTTCCATCGGTGTGCTCGTGCAATCCCGCTTTTCTGTAAGTCTGCCTGTACTGCCTTATTTGTCTTAAAAACTCTTTGTCGGAGGCAAGAGCTATTTTTCCTTTTGGGCCCATTGCGTAAAATCTTGGAGGCAACGAGCCGATTACGCATTTGCCTTTTTTTCCAGCATATTGAGCTATTTGTCTTGCTAAGAAAACCCTCCAGTTTTCCCCCAGTGCTTCTTTTAGTTTTTCGTGGATTTCGCGTGGGTTGCTTTCGCGCTTTGATTTGGTGGCGCCCTGGATGTTTGTTAAGTGAATCACCGGCTGCCCTGATTGAAATGCAATGAAACCTCCGACTGATGCAACTGGTTTGCCGTCTTTTGTTCGAATCGCAAAACATAACGGGGATTCTTCGTGCAACAGAAAAGTTTTGCTTATTACAAAATCTCCTTTTCTGATTGGTTTTGATGAAGCCCATTTTGGAGCAAAGGAACTAAATAGCCTGAATGATTTAATTTGTTCATTGAATGAAATTCCCGCGAAACTCATTGCTTGAAAATAAGAGAAGAGATTGGCGACAAAAGAGGCTTAGCTATGTCGTATT
>CAZABI010000165.1:0-3796 GCA_964483235.1 uncultured Dehalococcoidales bacterium
TTTTATAATCTTAATATCCTAATCTTTTTTGTCCAGGGTCAACTCCAGAATGTTATGCCTTCCTTGCTTCGTAGGGTCTTGTCTGGCACACACTATCCCTTTGGCTTTAAGTTTGCTCAAGGCAATCTCATAAGTTGCATCTTTAATACCAGCTTCTATTGCCTTAGATTTGTTTTCGGCTTCTGCTTTACCTCCATCTTGAAGTTCCTCAATTATAAATTGCTGTGCTTCCTGCTGCTTGGTCAATGGTTTCTGCCACATCTCATTACCTCCTACCCAGAAATTCCACTTATCCCTAACCAGGTACAATGTTCTGCCAGGGGTATAATTACCACCAATTTCAACCTTAACCTCTTTACTTGGTCGTAGTCCACCTACAGTTCCTTCCCAATGATGAGGTATCATATCAAAACCTGTATTTACCCACCTATCCCACGCACTACTCCCGGCACCTACACCTGTTGTTCCCTTCCCATGATGGTGGACAACGATAATTACCATAGGAGCAAACATCTTCCTGATTTCCTCCAGATTCAAACATAACGGCTTGATATTGGCTTCTTGGTTTGGGTCTCCGAGGGTCATTTTCCATCTATCATCCAGTATCAAAACATCAGGTTTGAAGTCATCGTTTATATTCGTCTGGATAATCTCTATAAGCTGCTGTTTTCCCTTATCTGTGTTAACCTGGGGTATATCATCACCCTGTAAGGTTAGATGCTTGAAATTAGACACATCAGAGACAGCGATTCTTCCCCGCACATGTTTTTTATACGCCTCTCCATCATTGCCTCATGGATTTCAAAATTCAGGTATAGCACCTTACACACCCTGAGTATCTGAAGTCCCAGACAAGCACCACCTTGAGCGAGCCTTAAACCCAAATGAATAGCAAAGGTTGATTTCCCTACCTTTGGCTTTCCAACAATACACGCTTGAGAATCAAAAGTAAGAATTCCATCATCAATTATCGGTATTGGCTCAGGCGTAGGTCTTTCAGTTATATCCCTGATAGTCCTCGCTTGGTATTTGTTTTGCTGGTCGTTGGCAACTTGACTTTGTGCCTGTGTTATAGTATGATTATTCATAGATAGATATACCTCCTAAACTTCTTTCTGTGAGCCGTCTACCAACGGCTCTTTTCCTTTTATAGATAGTTTAACCCTTTCCCTTCCGTTTGATTAGCCTCTTTTTGGCTCTGAGAGCCTGACTCTTGCTTCCTTAATTTCTTAATTTGCTTCTCTATAGCCATAACCCAATTTACCCATGTCTCAGTAGACGGATAGGCATCTCCCCTCTCATAGTAATTCACCATCTGACGGGTAACACCAACCAAGTTAGCCATTTGCTCTTGTGATAAGCCTAAAGCCTTCCTGATTGTCCTCATGAGAGAAGGGGTTACAACCTTAAATTGCCTGTCCTCTGTATTGATACTCATATCACCACCTCCAATAATAACTTTAGCACAATCTGTCTAGAATGTCAACCCCACAAGATAGCCCTGTTATAGCTAACATAGCCTGCGATAGACCACTAACACCACTTGACAAATACCATAGTGATATGCTAGCATATACATAGCAACAGAAGCGATAATCCTAGCTTGACTTGTCACAGGATGGTAAATCAATAGCAGGTATCCCCACTTTACTAATCAGTCCAATAGCAAGTCAGCCTTGAGCTTTACCTTTGTTTACCCAAGAATTTTAAGGGAGGTCAAGAAATGAAGAAGTTAAAACAGAGCCAGTTAGCTGAAGAATTAGGTATCAGCAAGAGTTATCTCAGCATGATTCTAAGTGGACAGAGGAAGTGTCCACAAAAGCTCCAGGGTGCTCTATCCTTGTTCACAAATGTTCACAAAACAAAGCTAAATGGTGCTTGGAAGGCAGGGACTCTACCAACTGAGTTACTCCCGCACGTAAAACTGCTTGCGGAGGGCTAAAACCTCCTTTTTAGCTTTGAAACCCGTATAAACATTTTGTCATTTAGTATTGACATTATGGCATCAACAGTTGATTTTTTCAAGAGCAGGGACTCAAGTCGAGTCCTACTTCTCTTGCTTGTGAGTCCTACTCCTCTTGGTTTTGAGTCCCTGCCTTGCGAGCAGGAACTTACCTACCCTGTATAACAACATTTCGTCATTTTGTGTAAGGTTTATGCGTTTAATTGTACTTATACGCTAGGATTTGGGTGGGGAGGTGGACTAACCAATGTGGCTTGATATGCAGTAACAGTAAGACGAATGGTTAACTATCCGAAATCCTATCGCTAGACGTTAGCCTTGATTGCCTATGCTACTCGAATGTATAATTCTCATATCCGTTAGGTATGGAGTATGAGTCGTGGATATTGAAATATATTGCGATGAAAGTAACCAGCAACTATTAGGATCTACCAAACCAACTGATAAGAGGTTTTTTCTTCTTGGAGGTATTTGGCTCTCTGCGTCTAAACGTAACGAATACAAGGAAGCAATTAATAATATAAGACAAGAAGAGCATTGCTTTGGTGAGGCAAAGTGGAAAACGGTATCTCCCTCAAAATCATCTTTTTATCTGAAATTAACTGATTTCTTCTTTAAACAAGGATATGATTTAAGATTTCGTTGTATCGTGGTAGATACCCCGCGGGTTGATCTGCAAAAATATCATGAAGCAGATAAAGAACTAGGTTACTACAAGTTCTGCTATCAGTTACTTAAAAACTGGATTGAAGACTTCAATAGCTATTCTATTTTTCTCGACTGCAAGACTATTCGAGACCCGCATCGACTAGCAGCATTAAGAAGTTATTTGCGTGCTGCGAATCTCTTTGCTGAGATAAAGAATATACAAGCCCTGCCATCGAATGATTTGGTTCTATTGCAATTAACTGACGTGCTACTTGGAGCTGTCTCAGCAAAGTTTAACAGATCTGTAAGCAGCAAAGCCAAACTTGCAGTAATCGAAAGAATTGAACAACATCTCAAACATCAAATCATGCCTACAAGCATTGGCATTAGAAAATTCAACGTATTCAAGATAAGCCTCTCAGGTATCAATAAATGAGTTACCCACCATTAGTAAAGTACACTACTGAAGCTGATTATCGCGAACACTTCCGGAAAAAGTACTGCAAGGGTCCCATAGTTACATTTGATGGCATACCTGTCATTTTTTCCCCGAAGGATTTTGACCACGCTTTTTACGAATCTAGCAGTAAAAAGCAACCAGATAAGAAGATTTTCTCTGCTGTAAGAACTGAAAGAATGGACTGGATAGAGGAGGCTCTTTTAGATAAAAACGCAGAACTTCATCCTGGATGGGATAGAGAGAGGAAAAATTATGACCATACAAGACGTGTTGCTCTTGCAAATGGCGACCATGTTGTAGTCATAAAAATCTTAAAGAGTGGAAACGCACGTTTTAAAACAGCCTATCCAGCCGATAATATCAGGACTCTTACTAAGATCAAATCGTCCCCTCAATGGAAAGGCCCATAATTAATAAGGTCGCTGATTCGCTATGCTGGTTCAGCGACCGAGACCTCGATTGGTTCTCTACTTTAAGTAAAGAACTCTATATTTATTATGCAATATCGTTGCACATTTGTCAAGGGTGCCTACATGCATTCGTATAATTGCAGTTAAACGCATCGAATAATGGATCTTTGCGCTTCAACGTCGATATGCACTTGTCACCCGAAATAATCGGGAGTTGCGACATCAGTTGCTAACCTCGACTTGGTCAAGGGTATATTCCTCGGGTAGAGTCCAACCCTCTTCCTCTATGCTTTCCAAGCAGAGCTCAGCGGCCTC
>CAZABI010000166.1:0-3778 GCA_964483235.1 uncultured Dehalococcoidales bacterium
AGCCGTCGTAGATAAAAATCTGGGACTTGCCGGTATCGAGGTGCAGCGGTGTTGAGACGCCGCCGATATCGTTGCGGTCGCACATGGCAAAGAGCGGCAGTATGGCAATAGCGGCATGTTCCGCGGCATGCAGCCCGCCGTGGAAGTCGAGCTTGCCCTTTTCTACCATATCGACCGCCTCCTGGCGCAGGTCGAACCAGACCGCCTGGGTGATAAAGCGCTGGGGCGGCAGGTCCAGCACTTCCACGCCCAGCACCTCGTCCGTGTAATGTTTCTTCTTTTTAAATCCGTCCACCGTGTTGGTCACATCCACCACGCCCAGGCAGACGCGTACACCGTTGATCTCTTTTTCATGTATTATCTGCAGTACCTTGATATCGGTCAACTCCAGTGTCTGCGTATAGTAAGGGACATTGGCCGGCTCAACCACGGCGATGTGTTTCTCGATATCCAGTTCCTTCACAAAATAGGTATCCCCCTGGTGCAGGTAAATCGCGCCCGGGTGGACCTGCCAGAAGGCGCGATCCTCCTCCACCATTTCCATCAGCTCGTACCCGCGCGAGGCGTCGAGTATGGAATAGCTTTGGCTGGATGCCGACCGGATGCTGATGTCGTTGGCCGGGTGGGAGAGTGAAGGGGCCAGGTGCCAGCGTTCGTGCGCCCTCCGTAACCGGCCCTCCTCCACGAGTTCGGCAGTGGCAGGCGCCAGCGCATCTCCGAAATATTTCTCGTCCCTGTTGTCCAGCGGCCTCTCCCAGGCGGCGGCCAGCAGGTGGGGTTTGAGCACGTTGCCATTCTCCCAGTTGATCAGCGCATTCTCAAATGGCTTGCCGAAAAAGAAGTCGGGATTATTCATGAAATACTGGTCGAGCGGGTTGTTCTGCGCCACCAGGAATGTCAGCGACTTCTCCCGGCGGCGGCCACTGCGCCCGGCCTGCTGCCAGGTGCTGGCAATGCTGCCGGGATAACCGGTCAGGACTGTAGAATCCAGGTCGCCGATATCTATGCCCAGTTCCAGCGCATTGGTGGCCACCACCCCCAGCAGCTGACCGCTGAAGAGATCGCGTTCTATCTGCCGGCGGTCGGCCGCCGTGTAGCCGGCCCGGTAGGGCTTGATCCTGTCGCCGAGGGTACCGAGTTGATCGCGGCTGTAAACATAAATCAGCTCCGTGACCTTGCGCGTGCCGGCAAAGGTCAGTGTGCGGACATTCTGCCGGATCAGTTCCGTGAAGAGGAAGGTTGATTCGCTGTTGGCGCTGCGCCGCGCGCTACGGGCTTCATCGATAATGGGCGGGTTCCAGAAGACGAAGTCTTTGCCGCCGTAGGGCGCGCCGTCATTGTCGATAACGTTGAACGGCAAGCCAAGGAGTCGTTCCGCGTGCTGGCCGGGGTTGGCGATGGTGGCCGAGCAGAGTATAAACTGCGGCCGGCTGCCGTATAAATCGCAGATGCGTCGCAGGCGGCGTAAGATGCAGGCCAGGTGCGACCCGAACACACCGCGGTAGACATGGGCCTCGTCCAGCACCACGTATTTAAGCCGGCGGAAAAACCTGTCCCAGGACTTGTGATTGGGCAATATGCCCACGTGCAGCATATCGGGGTTGGTAAGCACGATACGCGCCCGTTTCCTGATGCCCGCGCGGTCTTCCGCAGGAGTATCGCCGTCATAGGTGGCGCATTCCCAGGGCAGACTAATAGTCGTCCCCGCCAGCTCCGTCAGGCTGCGCAACTGGTCCTGGGCCAGCGCCTTGGTGGGATACATGTAGAGCGCACGCGTCGAAGGGTCCTCCAGTGCCGAATTCAGCACGGGCAGGTTGTAGCAGAGCGTCTTACCGCTGGCGCTGGGCGTGGCCACCATCACGTTCAGGCCGGAGCGCACGGCGTTCACGGCCTCCGCCTGGTGGGAGTACAGGGCTGTAACGCCCGTCTCAGCCAGCCTTTCCTGCAGGACGGGATGAAGGGGTCTATCCAGACGGCCTGTCCTGGCATCTCGCGGAGGGATGTACTGGACGTAAACAGCCTGGTCCTTATACTCAGGGTTGTTCTTCAGGTAAGAGAGGAAAGCGGTCGGGTCCATACAGGATAATTATACAACCACATGCATCTGGAAAATTCCAAACTCCAAACAATATCAAATAGTAATATTCAAAACGATTTTGTATTGGATCATTGGTATTTTTAATTTGTTTAGGATTTAGAGTTTAGGTATTAGAATTCAACTGAATATCTCGGTCTCTTTCTCAATAATCTCGATGGTGGGGTAGTCGCGGTTGATGGTATTGATGACCTGGTTGATCACCTCGTCGACGCGGTGGTGTTGATTGCTGACGCAGGCTATGCCGATGGTAGTCAACTGCCAGAGATCATGGTCATCCACCTCTGCGATGGAGATGTTGAACTGCTTTTGCAGGCGGGATGTCAGTGATTTGACGATGCTTCGCTTATCCTTGAGAGACCTGCTCTCCGGAATATTGATGCGTAATTTACAGACGCCGATATTCACCGGTAGTGGTGTATTCCGCTACAGGAGTGGTAATTGATGAACTCCCGCATGGAGACTTGCGGAAGTGATTTTTCTATACTATCTGGCTGGCTTCTCAGTTGCGTAGCAATTGCTGCAGTAAACCGGCCTGTCCTGTCTTGGCTGGAAGGGGACTTCGCAGTCGGCGCCGCACCTTGCACAGGTAGCCGGGAACATCTGCTTGGGTGCTCCTGAGCCGCCGCGGGACTTCCTGTTAGTTCTGCACTCAGGGCAGCGCTTGGGCTCGTTCTGGAGTCCTTTGGATTGGTAGAATTCCTGTTCGCCAACAGTGAAAGTGAAAGATTTGCCGCATTCGCCACATGTTAAGGTCTTGTCCGTTAGGGCCATTAATGCCTCCTTGTTGATAGAAACTTCGCCTATGCGGTTCTGATGCTGTCTTACGGCACAAGACCTCTTGATACATATGCAGGGAATCTCACCCGGCTATATGGTCTCCGAATAAAAAGAGGCTGCCAGGTTAAGACTCACCAATAAACCAGGGTTTGCATACGCGCATTAGTGTAGATTATAATCAACATCAAGTCAAGACCCTTATATTTCACAAGGATTTGTTATATGCCTTTATTCCGCGAATACGAATACGATAAGCAGCCTTTCGTGCGCAGCCTTATCAGCGTTATCGCCTGCCTGATAGTCGGTTTGACCTTGATGTTTGCCAGCACCGGTAAACTGGCGGGGATTGGAGAGATACCGGGTCAGACCGAATATGTCGACCGGTTCATCCCGGAGTCCCTGATAACTCCCGAAACCGCTTACTTCGTCGGCTTCATCTTCATTCCCTGGATTCTGCCGATCGCCGAGTTGATCATCGGGCTGCTGCTGGTCCTCGGTATCTGGCCGCGCGTGGCGGCCATATGTTTCATCCCGCTGGTCTTCGGCTTCATGGCCAACAACTCTTACATGATTGCCAGCGGGATCGGTAAGTACCCGACCTGTGAATGCTTCGGCATCTGGGAGTATTGGGTCGGGGGACTTACACCCACACAGTCACTGTACTTCGACCTTGGACTTTTTATATTAGCCGTAATTATAATACTTGTGCATCCAGGCCCATTCTTCTCACACCAGTTCTGGATCAACAGGATATTCAACAAAGAAAAAATATAAAATTACCCTACTCTGCCTCAAGGGAGCTTATTAAGCCATGATAAAAGTAAAAAATTTTAGCTTTATTATCTTTTGCATAGCCATATTACTTGTGGCCGCCGCCGGATGCCGTCCACCGGCGGAAAACCA
>CAZABI010000167.1:0-3755 GCA_964483235.1 uncultured Dehalococcoidales bacterium
TGCTACTGCTGATATCGGCTTACAGTCATTATCAGGCGCCCTGGAGCGGGGGCATGATTTTATCTATGTCTGCTTTGATAACGAAGCTTACATGAATACGGGCATCCAGCGTTCAAGTGAAACACCGTTCGGCGCTTCTACAACTACTGCGCCATCGGGTAAGGTCAGTATCGGCCAGCATACCTGGAAGAAAAATATGGCTGCCATTGCGGCAGCACACGATATTCCTTACGTGGCAACTTCCTGCTCCAGTTATCCGTTTGACATAATGATGAAAATCGAAAAAGCCAGGCAGATTAAAGGACCGTCATACATACATATTCTATCAATCTGTCCTACCGGCTGGCGTTGTCCTTCGAACTTGTCAATCAAGATCGGCCGGCTGGCAGTGGAGACGGGTATTTTCCCCCTATATGAAATAGAGAATGGAAAATATACGCTGAACGTCGATCTACCTAAACTGCGCCCGGTGGAGGATTATCTTAAACTCCAGGGCCGGTTCAGGCATCTTACCAAAGATATTATCGCTGAAATACAGTCGCGGGTAGATGCCGAATATAATAAAGTAAAAGAGCTTGCTTCGCGGAAAACGAAGAAATGAAAGAAAAAGATAAGATATCTGCCATTGTAAAGAAATACGGCAAGGACAAGAGCCAGTTGGTTTCCATTCTGCAGGATATCCAGGCTGAATATCACTATCTACCACGGCAGACGCTGGATAAGCTGTGTAAAAAAATGGATCTACCTCAGAGCCAGGTTTACAGTCTTGCTACATTTTTCCGGGCCTTTAGCCTCGAACCGAGAGGCAAACATCTTGTGAATGTTTGCCTTGGGACGGCCTGTCATGTAAGGGGTGGTGAACTTATATTGGAATCGCTCGAGCGCCAGCTTGATACACGGCGCGGCGGTACCACTAAAGATATGAAATTCACACTGGAATCGGTCAACTGCATGGGCTGCTGCGCAACCGGACCGGTTGTGAAAATTGATGACGAATACTACGGGCATATGACCAACGACAAAGTCGAGCCGATGCTCAAGAAATATTAATTCGAAGACTGGACAAGATGCGGGTTAAATTAAAATCCAGAAAAGATTTAGAAGAGCTGCAGAAGAAGTTGGCTCAGAAGCAGGACGCGGGCAAATCGCGTATATCGGTCTGCAATGGGACCGCCTGCCGACCATATGGAAGCAACCCGGTGGCTGAAGCTTTTAAAGCTGAAATTGAGAAAACAGGACTGGCAGACAAAGTAGAATTCAAGGTTACCGGTTGTCACGGTTTCTGCGAACGGGGACCGATCGCAATTGTCGAACCGGGGAATATTTTCTATCAGAAGATAAAAATCGAAGACATTCCCGAAATCATTGAGAAAAGCGTTCTGAAAAATGAGGTTATAGACAGGCTGTTATTTAAAGAGCAGGCAAGCGAAGGGAAGATTACCGCGCAAAACGACCTGTCCTTCTACAAAAACCAAACACGAACCATTCTGGGCAACAATATCAGGATTGATCCTACCGATATTGATGATTATTTGAGTATAGGCGGTTATACAGCTCTGGCAAAAGCCTTATTTGATCTACAGCCTGACCAGATCATCGAGATTATCAAACAATCGGGTTTGAGAGGGCGTGGCGGAGCAGGTTTCCCAACAGGTACCAAGTGGGAATCCTGCCGCAAAGCCCATGGCGACGTTAAATATGTCATAGTCAACGCTGATGAAGGTGATCCGGGCGCATACGCTAATGAGGGTCTGCTGACCGGGAATCCGCATAGCGTGCTGGAAGGCTTGATAATAGGCGCCTTAACTATCGGTGCTCACCAGGGTTATATCTACGTCAGGAATGAATATCCTCTTGCACTCAAGAATATTACTATAGCCATGGAACAGGCGGAAAAATACGGCTTGCTTGGTGATAACATCCTGGGATCCGGTTTCAGTTTGCAGGTACGCATCAACCGCGGTGGCGGCGCCTTCATCTGCGGTGAGTCCACTGCGTTGATGGCCTCATTGGAAGGCAAAACCGGTGAGCCGAGGGCCAAGTATATTCACACAGTTGAGCGCGGCCTGTGGGACAGGCCCAGTAATCTAAACAACGTGGAGACCTGGGCTAATATCCCGCTGATTGTTAATAATGGCCCTGATTGGTTCAGCAAGATTGGTACACCCGGCAACTCCGGCACCAAGATATTCTCGCTGACTGGAAAGGTTAATAACACCGGACTGGTGGAAGTTCCCATGGGCATCAAGCTGCGAGAGATTATTTTTAATATAGGCGGTGGCATCCGCGGCGATAAGAAATTCAAGGCTGTACAGACCGGCGGTCCGTCCGGCGGCTGTTTACCGGAAAAACTGCTGGATTTACCAGTTGACTTCGACGAGTTGACCAAGGCCGGTTCGATGATGGGCTCCGGCGGCATGATAGTGATGGACGAGGACAACTGCATGGTCGATATTGCCCGCTACTTCCTTACTTTCCTGGAAGAAGAATCCTGCGGAAAGTGTGTCCCCTGCCGCGAAGGTCTTAAGCGGATGCGCCAGATATTTGATGACATTACCCGCGGTAAAGGGGAAGAAGGCGATATTGAGGTTCTAATTGAATTGTCGAAACACTTGCAGGACAGTTCGCTGTGCCAGCTCGGCGCTTCCGCTCCCAATCCCGTTTTGACTACTATTCAATACTTCCGGGATGAGTATGAGGCACATATTAAGGATAAGAAATGTCCCGCGGGAGTATGTAAGGAGCTAATCCGGTTTTCTATTATTGATGAGAAATGCCCGGGTTGCGGCCTCTGCGTAAAAGCCTGCCCTTCCAATGCCATCACCTTCATGGGTAAAAAGAACCCGGTTAAACTTGACCAGGACAAGTGTATAAAATGCCGCACTTGTTATGATATTTGCAAGATGGGAGCAGTGGCCATTGAGTGAAATAGTAACGCTTACCATTAACGGCAATCAATATACGGCAACCAGGGGCCAGTATATTCTGCAGGTAGCGCAGGAACATGGTATTCGCATTCCTACGCTTTGTGACCATGAAGCCATCGAGCCTTACGGCGCCTGCCGGTTGTGCATCGTTGAGGTAACGCGCGGCGCCAGGACTCGCATTGTCACCTCCTGCCTTTACCCTGTTGAAGAAGGCATTATCGTTCAGACTGATTCCCCCAGGATAATAAAGAACCGCAAAATGCTGCTGAATTTGCTGCTGGCGCGCTGTTCTGAGAACAAGGTCGTCAGGAACCTTGCTGCTGAGTACGGCGTGGATAAACCGGTATTTCGCGAGGAATATTGGGAAAAGCACGACTGCATAGTATGCGGCCTGTGTGTCAGGACCTGTGCTCAGGTAGTGGGAGTTAGTGCCATCAGCCTGGTTAATCGCGGTATTCACAAGGTGCCGGCGCCTCCTTACCTGGAAAGGGCTAAATCCTGCATCGGCTGCGGTTCATGTTTTTATGTGTGCCCGACCGGCGCTATCAAGATGGAAGATAAAAATGGTGTCCGTCGCATTCCTAACTGGAATGTCGAGTTCAAACTGAAGAGATGCAACGTCTGTGGCATCCCCTGGGCGCCGGAATTGCAGCTCGAATATATCCGAAAAAAATGGGATCTACCCATCGGTTTCTTTGACACCTGCCCTAATTGCAAGAAATAGAATCCGGTCAATTGCCTCTCTTGACGTCTCAATACTGCTAATCTATACTTTCAATCGCGGGGTGTAGCGCAGTGGCTAGCGCGCATGGTTTGGGACCATGAGGT
>CAZABI010000168.1:0-3715 GCA_964483235.1 uncultured Dehalococcoidales bacterium
TAATAGCCTCGAGCTACTCGGGCAACACCGAGGAAACGCTGTCCAGCTTTGCGGAGGCGTTGAAAAAGGACTGCAAGAAGCTGGCCATCTCCACCGGGGGTAAGCTGGCCGGACTGGCGCGGGCCAAGGGCGTGCCCCTTTTCGTCATTGAGCACGCCGCTCCGCCCCGTGCGGCGCTGGGGTATAGTCTGCTGCCCCTGCTGGCTATAATGTGCAACCTGGGGCTTGTCAGCGTTAAAACGGACGAGGTCAGCGAGGCGCTGCAGGCGCTGGAAAAGCCGGGCGCAGGCTGGGGGGAGGATGTCCCCGTCGAGCGCAACCAGGCCAAGCAACTGGCTTTGAAACTGGCAGGTAAGCTTGCCGTTGTATATGGAGCTGGATTGCTTACGGACGTGGCGCGGCGCTGGAAGACGCAGATCAATGAGAACAGCAAGGCCTGGGCCTTCTTTGAGACACTGCCCGAGCTTAACCATAACGCGGTCCTTGGATACAGCTATCCGGCCGCTAAAGCGGATGATTTCTACGTGCTGATGCTGCGCTGTCCCTCACTGCAACCGCGCACATTGATACGCTACAAGGTAACCGGCGAGCTGCTGGCACAGAGCAAAATACCCTTTGAGTATATTGACAGCGAAGGCGGCAACCCGCTCAAAGAAATGCTGAGCCTGGTGCTGCTGGGTGATTGGGTGAGCTATTACCTGTCCATGCTGTACGGCGCGGACCCCAGCCCCGTACCACAGATAGATTTCCTGAAAAAGCGCCTGGCCGAAAGCCAATAAAAATCCCCCTGCCTGTTACGGCAAGGGGACTTCTTTTCATTGTTTCCCCGTGTTTAGCGCTTGGTGTACTGCGGCGCTTTGCGGGCGCGCTTGAGGCCGTACTTTTTGCGTTCCTTAATCCTGGGATCGCGCGTGAGCAGTCCGTGCAGGCGTAGCGGAACTCTAAAACTCTCGTTCATCTCAACCAGAGTCCTGGCGATGCCCAGGCGTATGGCTCCCGCCTGGCCGGTTACACCGCCGCCGAGGACCTTCACTTCCACATTGTATTTGCCCATGGTATCGGTGACTATGAAAGGCAGCTCCACCATGCGTTGATGATCGCCGATCGGGAAGAATTGCCGGAAGGCTTTGCCGTTGATTTTAATATCGCCTTTGCCTGATTCCAGTTTAACCTGGGCGATGGCGCATTTACGTCTGCCCACTGCGTGCTGATAAGTTGTACTCATGATTTGTCAGAGCTCCCTTTAGGTACTTTCGCTCCGGCTAACTGGGCCTGGTGCGGGTGTTTGTCGCCGGCATAAACCTTCAATTTTTTATACATGTCCCTGCCGAGGCTGGTATGCGGCAGCATGCCTTTTACGGCATGTTCAATAATGCGTGTGGGATGCTTGGTCATCATCTCTTCGTAAGATATCTCCCTGAGACCGCCAGGGTAGCCGGAAAACCTGTAATAAGCTTTATCGCTGGCTTTCTTACCGGTCACCCTGATCTTGGAGGCATTGATAATAATTACATAGTCACCGGTGTCTATATTACGGGCAAACATGGCCTTATTCTTACCCATTAATATTTTAGCAACCTGCGAGCAGAGCCTGCCCAGCGTCTGCCCGTCGGCATCGATGAGATGCCACTTTCGCTCGATTTCTTTTAATTTAGGCGCATAGGTTTTCATATTTAAACTCCGAATTCTCCGGGTAAACGACTTCTATAAGGCAAAGCCCGTGTGCCGGGGCTGCCGGCCCCGCCGTGCTCACTTTCTTCGCTTCTAATATACGTTTAAACTCCTCAATTTCCATTCTGCCTGTTCCTACTCTTATCAGGGTGCCCATCGTGTTGCGCACCTGGTGGGTGAGGAAGGAACCGGCTACAATCCTAAAGACTATTTTTCCGTTTTCTGCGGTTACTCCGCTTGCGTATACCTGTCTTACAGTGCTTTCCTGCCTGTCCCAGGCAGTGGCAAACGAGATCAAATCATGCTTGCCAATCAGCAGGCCGCCGGCCTGGTCCATCAAATCAATATTTAACTTTTCACCTACGTGGAAGGCTTGATCTTCCTCAAGCGGGGAGCGGCTGCGCCGGTTGATAATATAATACCTGTATTCCCGCCTGACTGCGTCCTTCCTGACGTTAAATTTCTCCGATACCCTGCACGCCCCGGTTACCGCGATGTCCCCCGGCAGATAATGATTTAATCCGCTGGTAAATGTTTCAGGCGGAAGCCGGGACTCAGTCCTGAAGCTTATTACCTGTCCCCTGGCGTGTACTCCAGTATCCGTTCTGCTGGCCGCTATTACCCTTAGTTGTTCCCCGGTCAGTTTGCGGATGGCCTTTTCCAGTTCATCCTGGATGGTCGGCACCCCTTTCTGCCACTGGAACCCGTAATACTGCCTGCCGTTGTATTCAACAACAAGAACGATTTTATTTATATTATTAAAGAGCCCCATCTGCCGGACGCGATTATTCCACCATCTCGATGCGCGCCATGGGAGCCTTGTCTCCCTCGCGCGGGCCCAGTTTGAGGACACGGGTATACCCGCCCACACGCGATTTATAGCGCGGGGTATAAACACTGAAGACCTTCTCTACGACGTCAGGGTCGTAGATAAAGGCCAGTGCCCGCCTGCGTGAAGCCAGGCTGCCTTCCTTACCCAGTGTAATCATCTTTTCCGCCAGGCTGCGGGCTTCCTTGGCTTTGGGCAGGGTAGTGGTGATCTTTTCATGTTTTAACAGGTCAGTAACCAGGTTACGGTATAAAGCCCAGCGATGCGACGCCGGCCTACCTAATTTCCTGCCTGAAAGTCGATGTCTCATTCGTCTTCACCTTCTGATAATGCACCCTTGGTGCGGATTTTCTTCTTGTCCATGTCGGACTGCTGTTCAGGCAACTCCACACCCAGTTCCTTTACAGCGGATTCAACTTCCTCGCGGGATTTCACACCGAAACCACCGAGTGACATCAGTCCTTCAAGCCCTTTCTCGAGCAATTGACCCACCGTCATAATTCCGCCTCGCCTGAGGCTGTTATAAGTATGCGTGGAAAGGTTAAGTTTATCGATAGTCAGGTTGTATATATCAGGCGGGACTGATTTTTGCCAGGATTGTACCTCTTCCCGCTCTGCAATAGATTGGGCCAGCTCCTTGAAGCAATTGAATTGTTCCATTAATAAAGAGGCGCTTTCGGTGACGGCATCCACAGGATCGATAGTGCCGTCAGTCCAGATTTCGAGGATCAGGCGCTCTTTGCCGGCGCCCTGGCCGGGGCCGCTGCTCTCAATAACGTAGTTGGTCCGCATTACCGGTGAAAAGATGGCGTCTGTGGATATCTCTTTGCTCGTACCGGCGCTGGTCACAATGATACCGACGTTATCACCAGCGGTGGCCGGCCTGTATCCTTTGCCGATCTCGACTTTTAATTCGGCACTGAGATTAGCATCTTTGGAATCAAGCGTGGCCAGGTAGAGGTCCGGATTTACAACCTCGAAATTAAGGGGAGCTACCACTGAAATATCCCGGGCATATACCGGTTTCCCGCCGGTAACATTCAGCGTCATCTTGCCAGGATCATCATTCTTGGACAACAGCCGTATCCTGATATCGCGGACATTGAGCAGGAAATCGGTCACATCTTCTTTCATGAACGGGACCGTATCGAATTCCTGGGTGATGCCATCAATTAATACGGATGTTACAGCCGCTCCGCGCAACGAGCTCAAAAG
>CAZABI010000169.1:0-3710 GCA_964483235.1 uncultured Dehalococcoidales bacterium
TGCTGGCCTCACCCACGATCTCCATCGAGCCGTCGGACTTCAGCAGCGCCCTCAAACCATGCCGTACAACCGGGTGATCATCAGCCAGTGCTACCCTGATCAATATTCACTCCCTTTATTGGCTTCTTATATAAACCGGCTACCGGTAATTCTGCCACAATCACGGTCCCTTTTCCCAACTGCGTGTAGATATTGACCTGTCCACCGACCAGCATAGCGCGTCCCCGTATGCCGGTTATGCCGCGTTTCTGTTCACCTGTAAGCTTCTCTATCTCAAAACCACACCCTCTATCCTCGATTCGAACATGTAATATACGCCTGTCGGCTCTGGCCAATACCCTGACCTCCTGCACACCGGCATGTTTTGCTACATTCTCCAGCGCTTCCTGGACGATGCGGTAGGCAGCTATTCCGGTCGCAGGAGGAAATCTCCGGTGCAGCCCATAATGCTCAAAAATAACATGTACCTGGGTACGCGAGCTGTAGCTTTCAAACAGGTAAAGCAATGCTGCCACTAATCCCAGGTCATCCAGCATTTTAGGCCGTAACTCCAGCGAAAGGTTCCTGGCCAGTGACATTAATTCGGCCAGCAATAACTGCGCTTCTGACAAAGTCGCCCGTGATCGCTCCGAAGGGGCACTGGCAGCTTCGGCCAGCAATAGCTTAAGTACCATTAACGACTGTCCCAGACGCTCGTGCAACTCCCTTCCCACGGCACGTCTTTCCTCCTCCTGTATATCGACCAGTATTTTTGCTATTTCAATCTGCTCATCCATGAGGCCAAATTATTAATCGCCAGCCTGCTATCTGTCAATTCCGCCTATTTGATTTTGGTCACATCCGTCTGTATTATAGGTGCGGTTTTTCACTTGTAAAATATACGCAGTCTTATGTAAATTAATAGTAGTTATGAAGATCTACGAAGCTATAGCCCGGGATGGCAGGAGCCTTTCCTTTGAATTCTTTCCTCCCAAAACACCCAAAGGTGAGGAAAGATTGCTCCAGCGGCTGAACAGGTTGAAGTCCTTCTCTCCAACATTTGTCTCGGTCACGCAGCACGCCGGCCTTAATACACTGGAAAAGACCAAGCGCATCGTTAAAATAATTCATGATCAGGCGGATGCGACGGTTATGCCGCATATTACCTGCGCCGATCCCCGGCGTTCGGAACTGGAGCCCGTTATCGACTACTATAAGAAAACCGGGATAGAGAATGTACTGGCCCTGCGCGGCGATCCTGAGGAGTACGGGGCGGGCATCTTCGACAGCGAGACACATTTCCTCTACGCCTCCGACCTGGTCAGATTCATCGCCAGTTATCGGCATTTCTGCATCGGCGTGGCGGTCTATCCGGAAGGGCATCTCGAGTCCCCCAACCTTGGCCTTGATACTGCTTTCACCAAGAGGAAAATCGATGAAGGTGCCGAATTCTGTATCACTCAAATGTTCTTCGAGAATTTTTATTTATACGATATGCTGGATCGGTTCGAACAGGCGGGTATCAAGGCTCCGATGATCGCCGGCATCATGCCCATTATCGACTTTGAAAAAGTGGAGAGGTTCAGTGAACTCAGTGGTGTTGAGATACCGGTACCGGTTTACACCATGTTCGAGGAAGCCGACCCGGCGGACGTGGTTAAGATGGGGATTGACCTGGCTACGGAGCAATGCCTGGACCTCTGGGAAAACGGCATCCGCTGCTTCCACTTCTACACGCTCAACCAGGACGAGCCGGTGGCGCAGATACTTAATAATGTCGCATCGACATTCGGCCTGGCCCCCGGTTTAATTCCAAATGCTAAAATCCCATCATTGACTCTGCCAATCTTACCCTGTATCATAATTCAAATTTACTTCAAATCCTGGAGGAGTCATGCTGGTTTTAGAGGGCATCCGTATTCTCGAGCTTGTACATTTACCGCCCGGCGAGCTATGCACCATGGTGCTGGGCGACCTCGGGGCCGATATCATCAAGGTTGAGGCGGTGCCTGTAGCCAGTAGTAAGGGGGCCGGCATCTACGGCGGGGCTGATATTGAAGCGCTCAAATCGGCGGCTGCCTTCAACGCGCTCAACCGCAATAAAAAGAGCATCCGGATCAATATGAAATCGGATGAAGGGCGCAAGGTCTTCTATAAACTGGTCGGAGATACGGACGTTGTGGTAGAAGGATTCCGCCCCGGCGCCGTCAAACGTATGGGCGCAGATTACGAAACGCTGAAAAATATCAACCCCCGTATTGTGTATTGCTCATTGTCCGGTTACGGCCAGGACGGACCTTATAACCAGTACCCCGGGCACGATATCAATTACATTTCCATAGCGGGCGCGCTGAACCTCATCGGCCGTCCCGACGACCGCCCGGCTATTCCGCTGAATTTCATAGCGGACTTCGGCGGAGCTTCCATGCACGGTGCTATCGGCATACTGGCTGCCCTGTTCGTCCGTGAGAGAACAGGCAAAGGCCAGTACGTGGATATCTCCTACACCGACAGCGTTATCACACTTATGACCTTCTTCCTTCAACAGCACTTCGGCGGCGGGTTGAAATTCCCGCGGGGTGAGTGGGCGCTGGGCGGCGGTTATCCCTATTACCAGTGCTACGAATGCAAGGACGGCAAGCTTCTCAGCCTGGGCTGTCTCGAGCCCTGGTTCTGGGATAATCTTTGCAAGGCACTTGATCGTGATGACCTGAAGCAATATTGTTTCCAGGTAACACACTTCATGCAGAAGCCGGATAACCCGAAATTCATTGAAGTTGAAAACGAGCTCAAGCAGATATTTAAAGGAAAAACGCGTGACGAATGGTTTGAATTCCTGGTTAAATTTGACGTGCCGGCTGGCAAGGTTTATACACTTGAAGAGATCGCTGCAGATCCCCAGTTGAAGCACCGTCAGATGGTGCTGGAGTTCGATCACCCAAAGCTGGGCAAGGTGAAACATCCCGGTATTGCCATCAAGCTCTCTGATACGCCGGGCAAGGTGAGAAACCTGGCTCCCTATTCAGGTGAGCATACCAACGAGGTGCTCAAATCAGCGGGCTATTCGCAGGCGGATATAGAGCAGTTGCGCAACTCAAATGCTATAGGTTAGAATTGGGAACATAGGAGGTGGGACAATGTCAGCCAAAGCATTCGTGCTCGTCACTACCGCGGTAGGTCAAACCAAGGCGGTTCTCAGTGCGTTAAAAAAGCTGGATGGCATAAAGTCAGTTGATGCGGTTATGGGCCCATACGACATAATAGCCGTCGTGGAGGGAGAGTCCGTGGATACTGTGGGCAAGCTCATCACCGAGCAGTTCCACAAGATCGGCGGAATTGAGCGCACCACTACCTGCCAAACCATCCGCATCGCCTGAGTCGTTGCTAAATGGACTGTATTTTTTGCAAAATAGCCGCCGGTTCAATACCGGCGGATATTATCTTTAGCGACAACGATCTAATAGCCTTCCGCGATATACACCCGCAGGCGCGTGTTCACATTGTCATTATACCGAAGAAGCACATCGCTTCAGTGAATGACCTGAAAGAAGATGATGTGCGCCTGATAGGCCAGATGGTACTGGCTGCCAAAAAGGCTGCGCAGCAAGAAGGAATTGCCTTTAGCGGCTACCGGCTGTCCATCAACTGCGGCCCCGACGGTACACAGGTCGTCCCTCACATCCATCTCCATGTCCTCGGTGGACAGCAACTGACCGACCAAATGGGCTGAC
>CAZABI010000170.1:0-3706 GCA_964483235.1 uncultured Dehalococcoidales bacterium
CGCCGGCCAGCAAACTATAAATAAGCGGTTTTAATATTACCTTCCACTCGCGCTTAAATATATGCGTAAAGCTTAACTGTTTCTGGTTGGCTGCCTTGATTGCCAGAATCAGGAACGCCAGGGCTGTGGTGGTAAAAAATACCTCGGCAACGGGGTTATCGCCGGAGCCTAAACTTGAGCGTGATAAAAATTCGCCCGGCAATACCGCTATTAAACCGGCCGCAAAAACACCGACCCACTTGTTAAAAAGAGTTTTACCGATAAAGAAAACGGAGATAACGGTCAGCGCCCCCAGGATTGCCGGCAGGTAAACGCCAATTATATCAACAGTGTGTTGTGTCGGATTACCACCGCCCGCAATCCAGGCAAAAATAGCTGTAATCCAGTGGAAAGTGGGCAGAGAGGTGACGGTGTTACCGCCGGGGAATATGAAATAAGGGTCGAACTGGGTAAGATGCGGGAAATGGTGTGACAGATTATCGGCCAGACGCATGTAGAAATAGGCGTCGTTACTGCCGTATTTTATATCATCGCCGACAAAAATCTGTCCGTAAGGTTGATATATCCTGAAAAATAGCGAAATGCCGATGAATATAACTATTAATAGTGCGATAAGCCAAGCGGACGAGATTCTTATTTTCGGCATTTCCTAACTCGTTTATACCTCATCTGGTTACTTATCGATATATTTCACTAGAGCGAAACACTCGCCAATGCTCTTGGCTTAAGCGTAACATTTTTATACCTTTGCGTCAATATAAACAGCGGTTAAATTTTATCGACTGTAAAGTGTGAACTCTCTTCGTATAATAATATATACAACGGTAAAAATATGTTATAATTTTTGTTTGAAAAGGCTATTTATCATGAATACGATAGAAGTCAAAAACGTCGTCAAGACCTTCGCGGATAAAGTCGCTGTTAATGACCTTTCGTTCTCCGTCGCTTCGGGTGAGATATTCGGCTTAATCGGCCCTAACGGCGCCGGCAAGACTACCACCCTGAAGATGATGATGGATATTATCAAGCCGGACTCTGGCGAGGTGACTATCCTCGGTGAGAAATTGAGTGAAGCCGCGAAGAATAAACTCGGTTATCTGCCGGAGGAGCGCGGACTCTATAAAAAGCAGCGTGTCCTTGATACTATTGTTTACCTTGCCTCGCTTAAAGGTGTAACTTCGCGTGTAGCGGTAGAAAGAGCCAACCGTCTGCTTGAGCAAACAAGTATGCTGCCCAACGCTCGCAAGAAAATTGACGAATTGAGCAAGGGTATGAGTCAGATAATTCAGTTCATCGTTACCATCGTCCACGAACCGCAGCTTATCATACTGGACGAGCCGTTTGCCAGCCTTGACCCGGTCAACACCGAATTGCTGAAAAATATGTTCCTCGCTCTGCGGAATCAGGGCAAGGCTATCGTCTTAAGCACGCACCAGATGAACCAAGTCGAGGAACTTTGCGACCGTATTCTAATGGTAAATAACGGGCGTGCGGTACTTTACGGGGGAATTGCGGAAATAAAAGCTAGGTATAGAAACAATGCTGTCCTCATAGATTGTGAAGGGGAGTTGGGAAAAGTGCCGGGAGTCACGGAAAAACGCGCTCATAAGGGCTATTTCGAGTTGTTTTTGGATGACAAAACATCCCCCCAGCAGTTGCTGGAGCGTCTGCTGAGCCGCGGTATCGTTATCAAACGCTTTGAAATAGCCACCCCTCCCCTTAACGAGATATTCATTAAAATCGTTGGTAAAAACAATGAATAAAACATATCTTGTCTTTAAGCACGAATTCCTGAACATGCTTCACCGCACGGGGTTTATCATTATGACCCTTATCGTGCCGCTCATTTTCATCCTGGCAATAGTGATTTATCAAATCGTTTCGGGAGCTATCCAGCCATCGGGAGAAATAACCAGTATCGGGTATGTTGATAATATCGGCGGGTTCGAGCAATACACCAGCCAGGGCAATATAAATCTGGTGCGCTTTAATTCGGTAGAAGAAGCTAATAAGTCTCTCGTCGCCAAAGATGTTAAAGAGTATTTTGTTCTTGACCAGTCATATATGTCTACCAGTTTAATTAGCCTTTATACGCTGGAAAAACAGCTTATTCCTCCCCCGGAAGAAGTTGACGCCGTTAAAAATTTCCTGACGAGTAATCTTTTATCGGGTAAGGTACCCCAGCCTACCATCGACATCATAGAAGCGTCCTTGAATGTAGTTGCTGTTCGGCTTACTGAGACCGGCGCTATTGCTCCGGAGCAGGGTGGCGTGGGGAATGTTTTGGTTCCCGCGATTTTTAGCCTGCTGCTGGTGCTTTCCATCACCTTTTCCTCCACTTACCTTCTCCAGGGCCTCGGCGATGAAAAAGAAAATCGCCTTATCGAGGTATTATTATCCTCCGTTTCTACCCGCCAGCTCATTATCGGTAAAGTTTTGGGTATCGGCGCCGCCGGTCTGGCGCAGGTGCTGGTCTGGGTAATTTCCACTCCCTTTATTGTGAACTATGCGTCCTCCTCGGTCGGCGGTTTCTTAAGCACGCTGCAAATTCCGCTCAATTTTCTGCTACTCTGCATCATCTATTTCATACTGGGATATCTCTTATTCGCGGTAATTTCCACCGCCATCGGCGCTATTAGCCCCTCCGCCCGTGAGGGACAGCAGCTCGCCACCATCTTTACGCTGACTGCTATTTGTCCGCTCTGGTTCGCGTCTCCGATTATCATGTTCCCCAATAATCCTGTTTTTATTTTTCTAACTATTTTCCCCCTCACCGCACCGGTTACTTTAATCATGCGGCTGGGTTCCACGGATGTTGCCGCCTGGCAGATTATCGTTAGCGTCATCGTACTTTTACTTTCTATTGCGGTAGGTCTATTCTTAACTGTTAAAATCGTCAGGACTTTCCTGCTTATGTACGGCAAAAGACCCAGCCTGGGGACGATTATCCGTAACCTGAAAAACGGATAATTTTATTTCACACCACCCAACCATTTCTCTTGACACTCATACTTAATGTGGATATCATTCAAGCAATATGGATTTCCTCGTCTTCATCAAAGACCTTCTCCTGGCCACGCTGGGCCAGATGGCAACCCTGTTTTTGGGCTTCTTTCTCTTCGGATTACTGATTCATTTCATTTCGCAGCTTACGTTCAAGTCATTAGCCAATGCCTTCGGCACCTGGGGGACCTATTTCGTCGCCTGGCTGGGTACGCCGGTCCATGAACTCGGGCATGCCCTCTTCTGCCTGCTCTTTGGACATAAAATAGAAGAGATACGTTTTTTTAAGCCGGACAAAAATACCGGCACTTTAGGCTACGTTTATCATAAGTGGAACCCCAAAAATCCCTGGCATGTGCTGGGTAATTTCTTTATCGGTATCGGGCCGGTAATACTCGGTTGTGCTGCTCTGTTTGCTCTCTTTTATTTCCTCATTCCCGGCAGTTACCGTGTCTGGGACTCTATTATCGCCAGTGTCAATAGCCTGGGCGTTAACGCCTCGGTGGGTGATTATTTTACGGCCTTTCGGGACTCTATTCTTTCGATAATCAACATCATTTTCACTTCTTCCAACCTGCATACCTGGCAGTTCTGGGTTTTTCTCTACCTGTCCATTTGTATCGCCTCCAATGTTAGACTTAGCTGGGCGGATGTTAAAGGCTCCTTTTCCGGACTAGGTTGCATCGTCCTGCCGTTTTTAATC
>CAZABI010000171.1:0-3701 GCA_964483235.1 uncultured Dehalococcoidales bacterium
CGCGCTCACAGAAGCAGGGACTCAGTTTAAGTGAGTACGGTATCACCGAGACCGCTACCGGCAGAGTGCACAAATTTGCCGATGAGGAATCCTTCTATAGATTTCTCAGCCTGCAATATATCCCGCCCGAGATCCGGGAGGATATGGGTGAGATCGACCTGGCGGCGAAGAACGAAATACCGGCGCTGATCGAGATAAAAGATATTAGCGGCGATTTCCACGCTCACACTATTGCCAGCGACGGTATGGATACCGTCGAGGATATGGCGCGGGCAGCTAAGGCGTTGGGCTATGGGTACCTGGCAATAACCGACCATTCCAGCGGGCGCAGCCAGCCGGCTGATGGGAAGATGGAGCGCATCAGGCAGCAGGCTGCCGAGATAAAAAAGTTGAACGCGGCCAATGTAGGCATCCATCTGCTGCACGGCGCTGAAGTGGATATACGGGCGGACGGAACGTTGGACCTGCCCGATGAGATTTTGGAGCAGTTGGACATCGTGGTCGCAGCAGTGCATTCATCCTTTTTGCAGGAACGATCAGTAATGACCAGGCGTATCATCGGCGCGCTGGAGAATCCGAACGTGGATATCCTGGCGCATCCGACCTGCCGCAAGATCGGCGAGCGTGAACCGGTGGACGTGGATATCGAAGCCGTATTCCGCACAGCGCTCAAGTTCGGCAAAGCGCTGGAGATAAACGCCATGCCGGACCGGCTCGATCTGAAGGACCTGCACGTTTACCGTGCCAGGGAGTTAGGTGTGATGCTGGCCATCGGCACCGACGCACATGCAATTTCCCATCTCGGGCTGATGCGTTTAGGCATCGGCGTTGCCCGGAGGGGGTGGTGTCGGCCCGGGAATATACTGAATACCAGGCCGTTAAAAGAAATACTGGAATTTCTTAATAAATAACGTCGTTGCGAGCAAAGCGAGGCAATCCCCTTGTAATAATGAGATCACCATGTCGCTTCCGCACCTGGCGATGACGTATACTATGAAAACACAAAATGCTTGCAACCGCTCAATATGAAGACGTCCTCCAGATACAGATGAGCCGGTATCCTGATTTCCGGCCTCCCAGGGTTGTTTCAGCTTACCTGGTCGATGGCCTCATGATAGATACAGGCCCGGCATGTACAGCCGGGGAACTGGCTGATTTTCTCAGGGGCAGGAGTATCAGGCTGGCAGTGAATACCCATCATCACGAGGACCATATCGGGGCCAATAAGAATTTACAGGAAAATCACGGGTCCGAGATATATGCACACTCTGCTGCCGTCGACAGGATCAGGGAGCGTCCGGTGCTTTCCGCTCCGCAGGAAGATGTATGGGGCTATCCCATCCCATCTGAAGTAAAACCAATACCGGATTATCTTGATGCGTCTAATTACCATTTGGACGTCATCTATACACCGGGGCATGTAGAGGGACATATCTGCCTGTTCGAACGGGAGAACGGCTGGCTGTTCTCAGGGGACTGCTATATCACCTCGAAGCCCATGGTCTGCCGTGTCATAGAAGACCAGTGGCAGATAATCGAGGATCTTAAAAAAATGCGCGACTTGAGTCCTTCTGCGCTGTTCACAGGACCGTTGGGAGTAATCCCTGAACCTGCTGCAAAACTCAGCGCAACTATAGATTACCTCCAAGATTTGGGAGAAAGGATTACGCAGTTATACAATAAGGGCATGGAAGTGCCAGAGATACGGCAGAGCATCTTCGGCGATGAGCTACCCTTTGCCCAGCTCACACTCGGGCATTTTTCATCGCTGAACATGGTAAAATCATTCCTGCACAGGTATGGAAATTCCAATGAAGCCTGACAGCCCGGACACTTCCCGCGCAGCGGCATTGGCCGGGGACGCCCGTGCCATCCAACACCTTAAAGACGCCGTAGCCAATGGCAACCACTGGTATACATCACTACTGGAAGCCATACGGCTGTGGCGCAGTCCGGAAGAAGAATTCAACGGCGAGCGCTATGTTTACCTGGTAGGCGGCCAGGCTTTCGACTGGTTGAGGCTGGCTGAGAGGTTATGCGAGGAGATCAGGGGAAGGGCGCCTGAAAAGGAGATAACCGAGCTGCTTTTCTTCGACCGTCCTCCGGTGGAGCTTTCCGAGCAAGAGTTTAAAGACCTGCTGGGCTCGTCTAAATTTCGCGCTTACTTAAATTACTTGTACGGCGTGCTGACCGAGCAGTCGCTGATCCAGGCCAGCATCTACGAGGTGCGCAAGAATAGCATTGCCCCGCTCAATCCGGATGATGAAGCGGAGAAAGCGTACAGGCGTATCTACGGCGCCGGGCAGGTGGAGTTACTGGAGACCTTCCGCAAAGAAAAGAAACACGCGCAGCTCCGGTCGATGACTATCACCGAGATGAAAGAGTTCACTTACTGGCTGTTTAAATACCGCCTAAAGCGGTGTGAGAAATCCAAGGTGGCAAGCGATACTAAGAAGGCCTTGACTCTGATGTATAAAAACCTTTCCTGCCGCAAGTTTTAACCGAGCTGCTTAAGCTCGCCTTGCAGCCGGGTAAGCTTGTCAGAATAGTCCTTTAGCCTGCCGCGCTCTTTTTCAACGACCGCTGCCGGCGCCCTGGAGGTGAACTGCTCATCACTCAGCCTCTGACTGAGTTTACCGATCTCACGCCCGAGCACTTCAATCTCTTTAGACAGACGGGCTTTTTCAGTGTCAATATCCACCATACCGGCCAGAGGTATGACTACGTCAGCGTCTTTGAGGATGGCAACCATGGACTTGGCAGCTTCGGCCGGCCGCTTATCCCTGGACAGTACAGCCAGCGGCCGCGTGTGCGCCAGGATTTCGATGGCGGTGGTCTTCCCGGTGATGTCGTTCAACAAGGTATCGGCATATACATTCGACTCAATCCATTTGCCGATGTCCACTTTGTACTCAGCGCGGGCGTTGCGTACCGTGCGGACGATCTCCATGACCGCTTCCATGACACGCTCGGCCCCGGGGTCGAACAGCTTCTCACTGGCAACCGGGTATGGCGCCACGATGAGCGCTGGTGATTTCAAAGTGCCCTCCGGCAGACGTTGCTTGAGGTTCTGCCAGATCTCCTCGGTGATGAAGGGCATAAAGGGGTGCAGCAGGCGCAGCAGCGACTCCAGGACGTGAGCCAGGATCGGCATAGGTGACCCCGGCTTTCCGAGGCGCAGCTTGGATAGCTCGATATACCAGTCGCAGTACTCGCCCCAGAAGAAATCATGTACTTGCCTTTCGGCCTCGCCGAACTGATAGTCCTGCATCAGGCCTTCAACATCTTTGATCAGCCGGTTAAGCCTTGAGATAATCCAGCGGTCCTCCACATCAGCCTGTTTTTTAGTTGCCAACTGTGCAAAAGCCTTTTCATCAAGAGGCTCCTTCTCCAGCGAGGTCAGCACGTAGCGGCCTGCATTCCAGAGCTTATTAGCAAAATTACGGCCCGCTTCAAGGCGGTGCAGGCCGAAGTTGAGGTCGTTGCCCGGCGAGGTACCGGTGGTGAGGGCGAAACGCAGTGCGTCGCAGCCGTATTGATCGATGGCCGTGAGAGGATTGACCACGTTGCCCTTCATTTTGCTCATCTTCTCACCAGTCTCATCACGTACCAGGCCGTGAAGGAAAACGGTGTGAAAGGGGATATCGCCGGTGTCCTCGATGCCCATCATGATCATGCGTGCCACCCAGAAAAACAGGATA
>CAZABI010000172.1:0-3686 GCA_964483235.1 uncultured Dehalococcoidales bacterium
CCCAACACGCGGTTCAACTCCTCAATGGGAAACTTGATACGTGTATAGCTGTCCTTCTGCAGCTTAGCCAGCTCGCGCGGCGCACCGCCATCGGGTGTGTAAGGTTCGGAGGCCCGTTTTGAGACGGTTATAGTGCTCTCAACCAGGCAGTTCCACTCCTGGCAGGAGGTGCACTTGCCCTGCCATTTCAGGCTCTCGTGGCCGCATTTCTGGCAGATGTAAACGGTCTTGAGCTTGGATTTCTCCATTGTAGTCAACCTGCAGACAAATTTGGTAAGGAAATGATAGCAGAATCCACGCTAAATTGCCCCTGTGCGCGGAAAAAGAAAGGGCGGGACTATTCGTCCCGCCCCGGTTATAACTTGACAGAGGGTCCTACCCGTTATTTTCGGGTAAAAGCAGCTTGGTTTCGCCGCCGGGAAGAGCCTCTACGGCATCTTCGGATGATCGGATGACAATGCTGCTGCCGTCGTAGTCCACCTTGACCACCGAACCAGTCTGGTACTCGTTACGTAACACCGCATCAGACAGCTTGTCCTCGACTTCCTGCTGTATCACGCGCCGCAACGGCCGCGCGCCGTAGTTGGGATCGTAACCCTTTTCACCCAGGTAGTCCCTGGCAGCCGGGGTTACCTCCAGCTTGATCAGCTTATCGGCCATGGACTTGACCGCCTCGCGCAGCATGAGGTCTACTATCAGGCGGATATGCTCCTTGGTGAGTGAGTGGAAGACCACGGACGCATCGATGCGGTTGAGGAATTCAGGTCTGAAGCGCCGCTTCATCTCGCCCAGCACCTTTTCCTTCATTTTCTCGTAGGCGAGTTGGCGGTTCTTATCGTCATCACCCCTGACGCTGAAGCCCATGCCGGAGTCGCGCTTGATCAGCTCGGCGCCGACGTTACTTGTCATGACTAAGATGGTATTGCGGAAATCCACCCTACGGCCCTTGGCATCGGTCAGGTGGCCATCGTCCATGATCTGCAGCAGTATGTCGTAAACATTGGGATGAGCTTTCTCGATCTCATCCATCAGCACAACGCAATAGGGATTACGCCTGACGGCCTCGGTAAGCTGTCCACCCTCCTCGTAACCTATATAGCCCGGAGGCGCCCCAACCAACCTGGCCACATTGTGCTGTTCCATAAACTCAGACATATCCAACCTGACCAGGGAATCTTCGCTGTTGAACATGAACTTGGCCAGCGCTTTGACCAGCGCGGTTTTGCCGACACCGGTGGGACCGAGGAAGATGAAGCTGCCGATAGGCCTGCGCGCCTCTTTCAAACCAGCCCTGGCGCGGCGGACGGCCTTGGCGATGGTAAGGATGGCCTCATCCTGCCCGACTATGTCTTCGTGAATGGAGTCCTCCATGCGTAGCAGGCGTTCAGATTCATCGGATGTGAGGCTAATTACAGGTACGCCAGTCCACATGCTCACCACTTCAGCTATATCTTCTTTAGTGACCACCGGCTTCTCCTGTTTTCGCTCATCTTGCCATTCCTGCTCCATGGCCTTGATCTTATTCATCAATTGTACTTCCCTGTCACGCAGTTCCGCCGCGATCTCATACTGCTGACCGGCTATGGCGTTGTCTTTATCACGTCTGACGTTATCCAGCGCCTTTTGGGCCTCGGCCAGGCTGATGGGCACTACACCCTTCTTGATCCTGACCCGTGAGGAGGCCTCGTCCATCAGGTCAATGGCCTTGTCCGGCAGGAACCTGTCGGAAATATAGCGCGCCGCCAGCGAAGCCGCCGCATGCAGGGCATCATCTTCAATGGTCAGCTTGTGATACTCCTCATAGTGATGACGGATGCCTTTAAGTATCTCCATGGTTTGCTCAACCGTTGGTTCCGCTACCATTACCGGCTGGAAGCGGCGCTCCAGGCCGGCGTCCTTTTCTATATACTTTCGGTAATCATCGAGCGTGGTGGCGCCGATAAATTGTATCTCACCCCTTGAGAGCGACGGTTTCAGTATATTGGAGGCATCCACTGCGCCCTCGGCGGCCCCTGCGCCTACGATGGTATGCAATTCATCGATGAAGACGATGCAGTTGCCTGCGCCCTTGATCTCGTCAATGACTTTCTTGAGCCTTTCCTCAAATTCGCCGCGGTACTTGGTGCCGGCCACAAGCGAACCGATGTCCAGCGTAACCAGCCGCTTGTTGCGCAGTGTTTCCGGTGTATCTCCGGCCGCGATCTTCTGGGCCAGCTTCTCTACAATGGCGGTTTTGCCCACACCGGGCTCGCCGATGAGGGCCGGGTTATTCTTGGTGCGGCGACTGAGTATCTGCACTACACGCTCGCATTCCTTGTCGCGGTTTACGATGTTGTCCAGCTTGCCATTGCGGGCGGCTGCGGTGAGGTCGACGCCGAGCTGGTCGAGGACAGGGGTCTTGACGCCCTCGCGTCCGGCGACCTTGGCCTGGCCGCTGCCCTGGCTGACCAGTTTACTGGTCTCGTTCAATACGCGGTCAATGGTGACACCGAAGCTCTCCAGCACGCCGGCCGCCGATCCTTCGCGCTCCTCAGCAGTCCCAGCAGGAGGTGCTCAGTTCCGATATAGCTATGGTTGAGCCGCCTGGCTTCATCCACGGCCAGCTCGATGACTTTCTTGGCCCGCGGGGTAAGGCCGACTTCTCCAGTGTTGGGGCGGCCTCCGCGGCCGACGATGAACTCGACTGCCGATCGTACCTTACTGACCGAAACGCCGAGGTTGGCCAGGACCTGGCTGGCCACGCTGTCCTCTTCGGCGATCAATCCCAGCAGGATATGCTCCGTATCAATATAATTGTGCCCGAAATGCTGGGCTTCCTCCTGGGCTCGCGTAAGAGCCCGACGGGCACGTTCAGAAAACTTTTCAAATCTGCTTGCCATTTTTACCTCGAATCGTTGGATTTGATCCTAACCCTGACATAACTTCCACATATGAATTATATGGTTATGGATGGGTCAAGTCAAAGCAAATAAATACGATTTATACCTGGAACTGCCGGGCAGCTAATAATGCAGGGGTAAAAAAAACCCTCTGGCAGTGACATATTTTCCCAAGGAGTCCCCTCCCTAGTATCGTCTGCGCTGAAGCGTTTCACTTCCGTGTTCGGGATGGGAACGGGTGGGACCGCTTCGCTCTGACCACCAGAGGACTTAATGGTGAAAGTATATCTGAATACAAAACAGGTGTCAACTACTCCTACCACAAGCTGTTCTGCGGGGTGTTGCCCTTCTTATAGGGGATGCCCAGGTGCTCATAAGCCAGGCGGGTGGCCATCCTGCCGCGCGGGGTCCTTTCCAAAAAGCCGAGTTGCAGCAGGTAAGGCTCATAGACTTCCTCGATGGTATCCGATTCCTCACTGATGGAGGCGGCGATTGTATCCAGTCCCACCGGGCCTCCGTCGAACTTCCCGATAATAGTCCTGAGCACCTTGCGGTCGATCTCGTCCAGGCCGTTCTGGTCCACCTCGAGCTTGCCCAGTGCTTCCAGTGTGACGTCGGGATTCACCGTGCCACCGAACATGACCTGCGCATAGTCCCTGATCCGCTTCAACAGCCGGTTGGCCACGCGAGGCGTCCCGCGAGCGCGGCAGGCGATCAACTCGATGCTGTCTTCATCAATCTTGAGGTTCAGGATATGCGCCGACCTCTTTAGAATGGAACCGATGGACTTTTCATCGTAGAAATCCA
>CAZABI010000173.1:0-3660 GCA_964483235.1 uncultured Dehalococcoidales bacterium
CACGGGAGATGAGGTTGGACTAAGAATGCAGCTTGACAGGGCAGTTGTCGTGTAGCATACTCAACCCACAGATACACTTGGTCTAAAACATTGCAGTAATGGTGATAAATAATCAGCCTGAATGTTATAATTCGTTCGTGGGACAGGTTCATCCATTACCAATATTTTGCCTGTGCAAATAAACTGCAAAGGCTTTCAAAACGTTTTCAATCAAGGAATAGATGATAGACAATTCGAAACAGATAGACGCCACTGCCACGCGGCTTCCCATCAACATCACAATCGCACTGTGCTACCTCTGGTTCTGGATATCCGGCACAGCTTTGCTGATAATCGAAAGGCGCAACAGGATGGTGTGTTTCCACGCCTGGCAGTCCATACTCATGTTTGGTTCCCTGACCGTCATCCTCCTGCTTCTCCTGCTCGTACCTCCGGTACCCTACGGGATCATATATTTCTCGCTCATGGCGTTGTGGGTTGTCGTGATTACCCTGGGCGCTTATCTCTGGATACTGCTCACCGCCACTGCGTTCATTGGCCGACCCTACACTCTCCCATTCATCGGCAGAATCGCAACCAGCTTGACCGACCGCTATCCTGGTTGTATAGACACTAGCATGCAGAAGCAGGTGAACATAGCCCCTGCCGGGAATCTATCAGACGCCAAAGCCTGCGTGGCCTGTGGCAAGAGTATTCCGCAGACAGCGATCTTCTGCCCCGAGTGCGGGGAAAGGCAGTTGCAGGAAGTAATGGCCCAGATCGACCGTCTTGGCCGAACGTTGGAAAGCCAGCAGGCCGTCGATGATAATCGGCGCATTAACACCGCGATAAGAAAGACGCTCGATGCCACAGTCAATGCTGTTACGGTGATCGGCGAGACGAGAGACCCCTATACCGCAGGCCACCAGCGCCGGGTGACGGAACTGGCCCGTGCCATCACTGGGTACATGAACATATCTAACGAACAAATAGAGGGGCTTACCATTGCCGGGCAACTCCACGACATCGGAAAAATATCCGTGCCATCGGACATACTCAACAAACCCGGCAAACTATCGGAAGGCGAAATGCTCGTGATAAGGGGGCACGCTCGGGTTTCCTACGATATTCTGAAGGACATCGAGTTTCCCTGGCCGGTTGCCCAAATTGTCTACCAGCATCATGAGAGGCTGGATGGCTCGGGCTATCCACGGGGGCTTAAGGGAGATAGCATACTTCTCGAGGCAAGAATACTCGCCGTTGCCGATGTGGTTGAGGCCATGGCATCTCACAGGCCATACCGGCCTGCACTGGGAATCGACATGGCTCTCAAACAAATAGTCGATAATAAAGGCCTTCTCTACGATCCGGATGTTGTAGATTCCTGCGTAAAACTGTTCACCGAAAAAGGCTTCAAGTTTATCTGACAGCGCGTTCAAACGGGGATCAGTGTCAGTTACACTGGATTCAAAATGCTTAATCCATCATAGCCACGCATTGCTTATACATCACAGGTCGGTTACACGATAACCGGCTCTATAGGGAGAAGAAAAGCCGATGGCTTTTGCCTCGGCTTTTCTTGTCAGAATAATTTGGCCTGAGAGTCTATGCTAAAAGTTTTGGAACATCCCTCAGAATGGATTCCGCTTCCCCGACGATTTCCTGCACCATATCGTTGACCCTGGGCATATCGTTGATCCTCTGGGCTGCTTCACCGGCAGCCATTAGCGCTTTTTCCTTGTTTCCCTCAAAGGTAGCTTTGAGAGATTCAATCTCATACATAATCAAAGACATATCGATCGTGGAGAAATCATCCGGAGTGCCCAGGAATACGCCGGGAGATTTCTCGAGAGTATTTTTAGCATGTTCCACGCTGCGGGGTGTTTTCAACCACCGGGCGGGCCCGACAAAGCCGCGCGCCACCAGCGTTGCCCTGTCGCCTGCGGTCACAACCCCCTCCTTCCAGATCTGATGGAAATCACTCTCCTGCGTTGCCAGGAAGCGGGTCCCCATCTGCGCGCCGTCTGCGCCCATAACCAGTGCGGCCGCAAGTGTCTTGCCGTCGCAGAACCCGCCGGCGCCTACGACCAGGGTATCCTTGTCCGACACTGCCTCTACCACGGCCGGCAGCAGGATCATTGAGTGGACCGGTTCCCACGAAGTATGGAAGCCGCCTTCATGGCCGGAAGCTATTATCACGTCGACACCGGCTTTCTTGCAGCGCAGAGCTCCCTTAACAGATGGAACAACGTGCATCCAGGTAAAGCCCGCTCCCTTTATTTTGTCTTTCAAGCCAACAGGATCGCCGGCTGACGTAAAGATCACCTTGAAATGATTCTTGATATCAGGAATTCCCTCGCGTACCCTGATGGCCGTATCAATCATGACGTTTCCCTGCAAGCGCAGCTCCGCCGAGACCATCACGTTAATGCCGAAAATACCGCCTTTATCTTTTACCAGCCTGTATGTCCGTTTCAGCACTTTTTCCAGGACTGTAGCCATATCGTCGTCGAAGTTAGCCTCTGCTGTTTCCACGAAGGCCTTGTAAATCCATGGCTGAATTTCTTTATCAAAAATGCCGCTGGTAGAAAGCAGCCCGAGGACACCCGCGTTTGCTGCGGCAACACACAGATTGTTGTTGCTGAAGGGGCCCATTCCGGCCTGTATAATTGGATATTTGATCCCCACCATATCACACAATCTTGATTTAATCATTGAAGCTCCACCCGGTGTTTTTATTGCTATCTTGCAGATAAGAACCTGCCTTTTCGACGAGGTATTATAGGTAGGGCGTTTTTGTATGTCAATTAAAGAGTACGGTGACACATAATTTTGGTAGAATATGAAAAGGTGCGGGTAGCAAGCAGCTTTCAAAAGCCTGGACTCCGTACTGCCTCCGGCTGTAGCTCCAAGCGTCAGGCGAGCGTCAGCCCGTGGAGGCCTGAATATCGTGCGCCTATAGCTCAGTGGACCAGAGCATTGGTCTTCGGATTTGGCGTTGAATATTCCGGTGGGTTGCCTTAGCTTCGGAATAGAACGCTTGTATCATTTAGCCAATCCATCCCGATCGTATACTTCCAACTGGCAAGGACAGGTTTTGTTCGATCCGTTAGCTTTTTGTTAGCTTTTTTATAGCTTCAAACAGAAATAACCCTTGCCTAGGAGGGTGTTGTCCTTGTATTCAAGAACCCTGCAATGTATTTTCTTGCTCGTGGCTCAAACTTATATGGTGGAAATAAACATAGTAGAAAGTCTTCTCGAATAGTAGCTATTACCATTTGAAAAAGGAGTAAGATATCTGGTATGAAAGACAGTAAAGAAGTGGCCGGGGTGATTTATAAGGCTTCAATTTATGTAACGGGAAGGTGGTAACTATGTGATACTTGAATGGTACATATGAACAATATATTATATTATTAATTAGTACATTGCGTTATTCATTTCCATATTTTAGGGGGACAAGGAGGGAATATGCAAAGTCGAAGTGGATCCAATTTGGAGCAAGCGCTGGCTAAAACTGAGGCGGATGCCATTGCTACATTAAAAGTGGCAAATACTGTAATAGCATCACTACGCAAATTCAATAATGCTGCAAAAACAGGTAGTCTGCAGGAGCTTCGATCGACTGTTGAGACTGCCGAAAAAGCGTTGTCATCTCTTAGACAGCAGTTCACTAATACT
>CAZABI010000174.1:0-3654 GCA_964483235.1 uncultured Dehalococcoidales bacterium
TAACCGTGCTGGGCAACCGGCCTGAAAAAAGCAGAAACCGGGTTGGCTATGTTCCGCAGTACAATGCCTTCTCCCGTGATTTTCCCGTGAACGTGATGGACGTAGTGCTAATGGGACGCTACGCACGGACAGGCCTGCTCAAACAGTACGGCAAAACCGACCGGGATGCTGCGGCAAAGGCGCTGGCCCGTGTAGGTATGCTTGACCACGCCGGATCGCAGATCGGTCAATTGTCAGGGGGACAGCAGCAACGCACTTTTATTGCCAGGGCACTGGTCTCCGAGCCGAAGTTGCTTCTGCTGGACGAGCCGACCGCCAGCGTGGACAGCGCCATGCAGACCGATTTCTACGAATTGCTGGAGGAGTTGAAACAGGAAATCACCATCATTTTAGTCTCGCATGATATCGGCGCTGTCTCGGTGTTCGTGGACAAGATCGCCTGTCTCAATGTACAGCTTTATTACCACGGCTCACGCGAGATCACCCCGGAGATACTGGAAGCAACCTATAAATGCCCGGTACAACTCATCGCCCACGGCGAGATACCACACCGCGTTTTGAAAGAACATTGATTATGTTCGATGTGCTGCAATACGAGTTTATGCGCAATGCCCTGCTGGCGGGCCTGCTGGCCTCTGTAGCCTGCGGTATTGTGGGAGTTTACGTCGTGGTCAAGCGCATCGTTTCTATGAGCGGCAGCATAGCCCACGCCTCTTTCGGAGGCATCGGGCTGGGCTACCTGCTCAAATTCAGCCCGGTGCTGGGGGCGCTGATCTTTTCGCTGCTATCGGCCGTTACCATGGGGCTGGTCACCCGCAAATCGAAGCTGCCGGAGGACACTGCCACGGGCATTTTATGGGCTTCGGGCATGGCGCTGGGAGTGATCTTCATCGGGCTGACACCGGGCTATGCGCCCGACCTGATGACATATCTTTTTGGCAACATCCTGACGGTGCCGCAGTCCGACCTGCTGTTAATGGCAGGATTGGATGTGCTGATAGGGGCGCTGGTGATCATTTTTTATAAAGACTTCCTGCTGCTCTCATTTGACGAGGAGTTCGGCACGGCGGTGGGCATGCCCGTCGATGGGTTGTACATGCTGTTGTTGTGCATGGTGGCGCTGACCGTGGTGGTGCTGATACGCGTGGTGGGCATGATACTGGTGATCGCCATGCTGGCCTTCCCGGCGGCGCTGGCGCGGCAATTCACCCACGACATGAAGAAAATGATGCTGCTGGCCGTGCTTTTCGGCATGGCCTTCACCTTTGCCGGACTGTGGCTTTCCTACGCGTTGAACCTGGCTTCGGGAGCGACCATCATCCTGCTGTCCGGGCTGGTGCTGATGGGGTCGTATGGCGCAGGGTGGCTGCGCGGCCTTAACCGGCGCGCTGCTCATTGACCACTGACAGCACATGTGATGTAATTAGCCTTGATAGAATACTTCTACCGGGGAGGCGAAAATGCAGAAACTCTCTAAGGGGCTTTACCTGGGCTGGATTATCGGCGGCGAGGTTGCCGGTATCTTCTTAATCATTGTCGCGGTCGTTCTGGCGGTTGCAGCTGGAGTAGTGACCGGAATATCAGAAGGAAAAATGAATCCTGCCAGTATAGGAATATTGGGCACAGGCATTTTCATCATGTTGGTGGGCATGGCGTCTACCATAGTCGCTGCCGTTTTCGGCTACATACTGCTGTATAAAGCCTGGCAGGCCATACAGGACGGGCAGCCGAGGACCACACCGGGCAAGGCCGTGGGATTCCTGTTTATACCTTTTTTCAATTTTTACTGGATGTTCATGGCCTACTGGGGCTATGCCAAAGACTTTAATACTTATATTGCGTCGAAGGGTTTAAGCCTGGCGCAGCTCCCGGAGAAATTATACCTGGCCTTCCCCATTGTTGTGTTATGCAGCGGTATACCCTATGCAGTATCCATAGCCGGGCTTGCGGTGATAGTGATATACATCATCATCAGCAACCAGATGATCGACGGTGTCAACGGCATTTATAATGCTAAAGCTATGCCTGCGGATGTTACCCCGGCGGAACAGTCGCCAACTTCGAGCGTCTAAAGACCGGGCGAGGCTGAAGTCCTCGCCCCTGCAGCGATACTATACCGGTATCGGCTCGTGTGCCTTGCGCCCATAGACCTTCTCGTAGGCCTTGCAGTAGGGGCACATGCCGCCCTCGATGACCTTGACGAACCAGAACATGAAGCCTTTCTGCTGCTGCCTGGCCTTCTGACACCCCGGGCACTTATTCAGGCAGAAGTCCGCCATCTCCCGGTCTTTTTCAGTAATATTTTGCTGCATCATTTACACTCCCGGCGTATTATGGCATACGCGCGCTATTTTAGCTATCGACCGGTTGAAAGTCAACATTGTTGACATATATTAGTTGATGATGTAACATGACGAGTGGTTGATATCTGAAATACCGGTAAACTATGTTGACGTATTGAGTAATTTGAATGCCGAGGACTGGCGGAGAAAAGACCAGGGAACAGATCATCCGGGCGGCGGCCCAGGTGTTCTACAACGTTAACTATCACGAAGCCGGGCTGCGCGACATAGCCAGGTTGTCAGGGATTTCTCCACGGGCTATCTACAAGTATTTTGACAGCAAAGAGCAGTTGCTGGTAGCCATGAACAACGAGGGGCTGAAGCTGATGCTGAGTGAGATGGAACCGCAGCTAGCCGGAATCAGCGGCACGCTGGGACGCCTGGGTAAGATGACCTATTTCTACCTGGACTATTTTAAGTGTCATCCCAGGATAGCCTGGCAGGTCTTCATCTCAACCAACCTGGTAATGTGGCGCAAGTCTGAGGAGGCCTGGAGCAACCTGCAGATACTGGAAAAAATATTTACAGGGATACTGGCCGAAGGGCAGCGCCGTGGCGAGGTCAGGCCTGATATCGATATGAACGCGGTGAACCTGCTTTATTTCGGTGGAATACGCCATGCCATTCAGAGTTGGTTGGCGGCTGAGCAGAGCTGGGACCTTACGGCAGTAGCCGAGGGTATGACCGCTGCAATGTATGAATCGGTCCGGGAGCGCCCAGCAGCGGAAATACCGGCTGCCTGCCCCTTGGCACAGAATCAAAAGAGGAAGGATCAGAATGCAGGGGCGTAGCTTTGGCTTCGCCCGGAGGCGGACAGGCCTGAAGACCCGTCCTTACATAAAAAAACAGGCTAACTGAATAAAAATAAACGTAAAAGGCAGGAGGATAATTCCATGAAAATCGCGGTCATCAACGGCAGCCCCAAGGGTGAGATCAGCGTCACGGTACAGTACATTAAGTTCATTCAGAAGAAATTTCCGCAGCATGAGCTCAAGCTGATCAATGTTGCGCACGATATCATTAAAATCGAGAAAAACGACGATCTTTTTAAATCGATCATTGACGAGGTTAAGAAGTCCGACGGTGTCATCTGGGCTTTTCCGCTGTATGTCTTCCTGGTAGCCTCGCAATATAAGCGCTTCATAGAGCTGATAAGAGAAAAGGGCGCCAGTGACGCCTTTGCCGGCAAATATGCCACGGTGCTCAGCACATCGGTGCATTTCTTTGATAACATGGCACACAACTACATGCACGGTGTCTGCGACGACCTGGATATGAAATACGTCGAGCCGTTCTCGGCGGACATGGACGA
>CAZABI010000175.1:0-3653 GCA_964483235.1 uncultured Dehalococcoidales bacterium
CCCCCAACCCAGATGCGCCGGTCCGTCAACACACACGCAATAAGCCAGACCACATCCGCTCAAACGCCGCTCAGGCTTGGTAATAAGGTCAAGGATTTTTAGGCGCTTACCTGGTGGACACATCAGACCGCACAGCGCCAGGAATTACCAACCACCGGCCCCGGAGGCCATTTTAACTGGGACAACGAAGTAATCAGTGGTAGCGTTATTGGGGTCAGGTCAGGGCACTGATTAGACTGGCTGCTCAATATGAGTTGAGCATATTCTCGATTTCACCAGCGTTGTTGAAGGCGCCGTCCTGCTTTTTCTTGATGATTCCAGTTGAATCGACAAAAAATGTAACCGGGATGAAGCTGGTTACATTATAGGCCTGGGCGACGGTGCCGGTTGCGTCCAGAGGGACGGTGAATGTATAGCTCTTACTGGTAATTTCAGCTCCCACAGCCTCATTCCTGTTGGTGCCGAAACCACCCGCAGCGCTGTTGATCATGAGCATGGCTACGTTGTCTTCAGAGTAATTTTCCCAGACGGCTTGAAAATAGGGCATTTCCTCCATGCAGTAATGGCATTGCATGTTCCAGAAATTAATAATGACCTTTTTACCATGCAGCGCACTGAGGGTCACCTGGCTCCCGTCGGCGCAAGCCAGGGTGAAGTCCGGCGCCATGTTACCAATAGCAGAGCCTGCGGGTGCAGGAGTGACAAAGGTCGCATCAGGCGATGACGTCTCGTTGCCGGCACTATCTTTGGATATTACTTTATAATGAATCGTCGTCTGTAAAGGTAATCCGTATAATTCAATTTCGTGGTATACGCTCAGGTTGGTGTCTGCCGGGTCAGGTTGTAGTGATCCATGTGTTGCCGACGTCCCATACGCGACCTGGCTTGAGGATGGTTCATCTGTGACCCAGGAAATGGATGCTGATGCCATGGTAGTTGAGCTAATAATATTTGCCACGTTAACTTTTGTGATCTTCGGCGGCGTGGCGTCCGGTATGCCCAGAGTGCGCAGGACCTGCGTATGTTCCACGGTTGCATCAGCTGAGTTAGGATTATCATCCAGCCTGGATTTGACCGTTACATGGTACCCCTTGTCTGTTTCAAGCCCGGTTAGTTTTACACTGTGGTCCGTCACGAGGTTGTCATCCTTAGCGTTCTCACAGAGGTCGCCGCCTTCCAGGCAATAAACAACGATACTGTTGGATTTCTTGTCCGTTTTCCAGGTAACAACGGCTGAGGTACGGGCTATGTCCTTGTATTGTATATCCGTGATGACCGGCGCCTTGCTCACGGAAGCAGGAGGCATTACCGGCGGCGGGACCACGGGTTGCGCCGGCGTTTTTAGCTGGTCAAGTATGAATACCACGCCAAGCACTATCACAGCGCCTATGGCTAATAGCGCCAGGAGTATCGGCAGGATCGGCTGTTTGGGTTTAGGCGCCGCCCGGTAATCTTCATATTCACGCGGTTTCTTCTCTTTCTTCTTCTTTTTCCGGTCGTCTTCATAAGGAAGTTCCATACCGATAGGCGGGGGAGGAGGGTAAGCCATCTCATACGGCTGGACGGCTGGCTGCCCATAGTATGGTTGCTGGTCAGGCAGATATGCAGCATATGGTTGCTGGTCAGGCAGATATGTAGCATATGGTTGTCCGCCAGCTGCGCTCTCCCGGGCCTTGTAAAAGTCCTCGGCCCTGGGGATGATTTTAGTGCTCTCGCGGGGAAGCCTGTTCCAGCCGCAGTTCGGGCAGATCTTGCTGCGGTCCGGCACCGGGGCGCCGCACTGCGGGCAGGTGCGCTGGTCGGCCATTGCCGGCATTTCAGGCGGGGCAGCTTGCTCCGCACCCATCTGGGGATAAATCTCCTGCGGGGGTCTCTGACGGTGCGGCATGGCCTGCTCTGCCGCGCTGCCCGATCCCCTCTCCTCCATGCGCCGGTATACCTCACCTTCAAAGGTTTTATCTTTCCAGTTTGTACCTCCGCCTACGACACCCGTGCCGCCATATCTTCCGCATTTGGGGCAAAGGCTGCTATCGAGAGGGATGGCGCGCCCGCACCTGGGACATCTTTTCTGCAAGGAGGATGTAGTGTCCGGCTCTGCTGGCGGAGCGGAAAAGGGAGCACGTTCGCTGGCGGGTTTCATCACGCCGTGTCCCTGCGTGGGTGTCATAGTCAAGCGCTGGCCGAGTTGCCCGCAGTAGGGGCATTTCCGGACGCCGGGGTCTATCTTGTTGCCACAACTCTGGCAGAGAGCTTTACCCGCGGTATATTCAGGCGCCGGCGCGCCCGTGCCGGCATAGCTGCTGACACCGTATTTGCCCGGTCTGAAAGAAAGGTCTTTCTTTCCGCAATGCTGGCAAATGCTGGCGTTGGGCGAATCAATTACGAGACGGCAACTGGGACAGAAGCGGGCACCGCATTTCTGACAGGATGTTGCGCTGACTTCATTTATCTCGTGACATTTACCGCAAATTATACTTGGCATGTGAAAGTTATATTAAAGTTAAGTCATGATACCTGATATGTCAAGTTTAACTGAGTGTCAGCAGGTATGAAAAGCGGGGTTAACACAGGCTTATCAATAAGAGGTGAGCATGAACTCGATCTCGCCGAGGCTGGTGAACATGCCCTGCTGTATACGGCGGATAACACCGTCCTTATCGATGAAATATGTCTTGGGGATGCTCACGATTTCATAGCGGTTGAAGACGTCGTCACTGTCGTCCAGGGCGACTGCGAATTTGTATCCGGAACTGGAAACGACGGACCTCAATATATCTATTTCTGAGTCCGAGCCTGCCACGGTGAGTAAAACGATATCGTTATTATTCTGGTATTTATCCCAGAAAGCCTGTAAGTGCGGCAGTTCCACTTTGCAGGGCGAACACCAGCTGGCCCAGAAATTCATGATGACCTTCTTGCCGCGGAACTGGCCGAGCGAAACTTCGCCGCCATCCAGTGTCTTCAGTGTGAAACCGGGGGCTTTGCCGCCCATATAAGGCCGGGAGCCAATGTCTGGATCAGTCGTAAATTGAAAATCGGGCCAGGTTATGGAGTTGTTTGCAGCATCGGTCGAGATAAGCTGCACATGATAGGTGGTACCGGGCGCAAGCCCTGTAAGAAAGATGTTGTGGTCGACTCCGCCGGTAGTCAGGGCCGAGGAGAACTCGTAACCCTCGCCCAGACCGTACCTGACCTGCGAAACAGCCTTCTCTTTGGTTTTCCATGATACAGTAGCGCTTCTTTCTCCGGCGAATATCTGCGGCTGCCCGACTAATTCCGGTGGTGTAGTGTCGATGACGGACAGGGTCTGAAAAGATCCTTCTTTAATGGGATCATTGGTAGTGCCGACATCATTCCAGAGAGTAATTTGATAAAAATACTGTGTTCCGCTGTCCAGACCTGTTATGGTCACTGTGTGATCCCTGGAATAAGACTCGCTTTTAAAGAAAGGCTTATACTCACTTATGCTGGTTTTATATTTGATATTGTATTGGCAGGGTTCACTGGTTTTCCAGATTAATGTGGCGCCATATTCATCTCTGTTAACCGTGACATCACCAACAATTCCCGGGCGGGATTTCTGCGTAACAGTTGTACCTGTATTCGATGAACCGTTGTTAGCTTTACCTGTTGCCTGTGTCTGCTGACCCTGC
>CAZABI010000176.1:0-3650 GCA_964483235.1 uncultured Dehalococcoidales bacterium
CGAGGCCCTGCGCCGTATCTCCGAGGGCACCGCTATGATCCGCACCAAGGGTGAAGCCGGCACCGGCAATATCGTTGAAGCCGTCCGACATATGCGTTCAGTCATGTCGGGTATCCGCCGGGTGCAGTCACTACGCGAAGACGAGCTTGCGGCGGAAGCCAAATCCCTGGGGGCGCCGCTCGATCTCGTTATCGAAATACATAAGACAGGCAAGCTGCCCGTGGTGAATTTCGCGGCAGGCGGCATTGCCACACCGGCTGACGCCGCCCTCATGATGCAACTCGGCGCCGAGGGTGTGTTCGTCGGCTCAGGCGTTTTTAAGTCCAGCGACCCGGAGTCGCGCGCCAAATCAATTGTCAAGGCTACCACGCATTACAAGGACCCGGCCATCATAGCCGAAGTATCCAAAGCGCTGGGCACGGCCATGCCCGGGCTGGATATCAAGACCATTCCCGAGGATAGCCTGATGGCATCCCGCGGTTGGTAAGCCGGATAAGTGCAGAAAATAAATATAGATGACATCCAGGCACTGCTCGATGTTATGCCGCCTCATATTACGGGAGTACTTAAACACGACCCTGATAAAAAAGAGCTCCTGGAGATAGTACTTGATCTCGGAAGGCTGCCCGAAGCACGCTTTCCCAACCGCGAGGTTTTCCTGGGAGAGCGCGAGGTCGCACAGGAAGACATCGATTATGTCACAGGGCGCATCGGCTCCTTCAGCGGCGATAACCGGGCCGGCATGACCCGCACACTCCACCGTATATCAGCCATACGCAACCGCGAGGGTAAAGTCGTAGGGCTCACCTGCCGTGTCGGCCGGGCGGTGATGGGCACCGCCATGATCATCCAGGACCTGGTGGAAACAGGTAAAAACGTTCTCCTGATGGGTCCGCCGGGCATCGGCAAGACCACCATTCTGCGCGAGACGGCGCGCGTCCTGGCCGACGACCTGAAAAAACGGGTGATCGTGGTTGATACCTCGAATGAGATAGCCGGAGACGGCGATATTCCCCACCCTGCCATCGGCCATGCCCGCCGTATGCAGGTACCCACTCCTTCCATGCAGCACGCCGTAATGATCGAGGCCGTGGAAAACCACATGCCGGAGGTCATCATCATCGATGAAATCGGCACCAGCCTGGAAGCCGAGGCCGCCCGCACCATCGCCGAGCGCGGCGTGCAACTGGTCGGCACCGCCCACGGCAATACGCTGGAGAACCTGATGATGAATCCCACCCTTTCCGATCTAATCGGCGGTATCCAGACGGTTACGCTGGGCGATGAGGAAGCCCGCCGCCGCCACACGCAGAAATCCGTCCTTGAACGTAAGGCGCCTCCCACCTTCGACATCGTGGTGGAAATACAGGAGAGGTACAAGGTGCTGATTCACCCGGATACGGCTAAAGCTGTCGACTCGGTACTGCATGCACAGGAAAGGCAGGCCGAGGTCCGCTGGCTCGACACGGATGGCAGTGTAGTGAAGGAACAAGCCAAGGCCATACGCGAACACCACGGGGCGCCCGAGATCAAGAAGCGCAAGCTGCGCATTTACCTGTTCGGCATCAACCGTCCCATACTGGAACAGGCGGCCAATGAGAAGGGACTCGATATTGATATCTCCAGCGATATCAAACAGTCCAATATGCTGATCACCACCAAGAACTACTTCAGGCGCAAACCGCAGACAATCAGGGACGCAGAGGCCATGGGCATACCGGTCTATGCCATCCGGGGCAACAGCCTGCAGCAGATCCGGCACTGCCTGGATACGATCTACACCGGCCCTAAGGATGAAGCGGTCGATTCAGCCATGGATGAGGCTATGCAGGCTATCGAAGAGGTCAAGAACGGCAAGCAGGAGGTGGAACTGAGCCCGCAAAACGCTTTCATCCGCAAGCTGCAGCACCTGCTGGCCGAGCGTCACGATCTTTTTTCGCGCAGCCTGGGTAAGGAACCCGGGCGCCGCGTGAGCATCCGCAACACCTGACATTTTGACCTGCTATGTTACAGAAGAAGGGAGTCTTTATTACCTTCGAAGGCTGCGAGGGCTGCGGCAAGAGCACGCAGTCCCGGCTGCTGCATAAGCGCCTCATCGACTTAAAAATCCCATGCCTGCTCACGCAAGAGCCGGGCGGCACGCCGCTGGGTGACCGGGTCAGGGACCTGCTCAAGATTAAACGCGGGTTCGCGATATCGCCCGAAGCAGAACTGCTGCTCTTCAACGCCTGCCGCGCACAGCTTGTACGAGATGTTCTGCGGCCGGAGCTTGACCGCGGCAAAGTGGTTATCTGTGACCGCTTCACGGACTCAACCACCGTCTACCAGGGCTACGGACGCGGACTCGATCTGTCAATGGTAGAGGGCATCAACAATCTTGCCACCGGTGGATTAAGGCCGGACCTGATCATATTACTGGATATGCCTCCGCAATCCAGCCTGCAGCGTAAAAGCAGCCGGCATACCGACAGGTTCGAGGCCGAGGATATGTCCTTCCATCAGAAAATACGCCAGGGCTATATGGAGCTGGCCCGCGCTGAACCGGACCGGTGGAAGGTGATTGAAGGTAACCGTGAAATGCAGGAGATCTCCCGGGAGATATGGATAACCTTTGAACGGCTGCTTGCAGAAAAGCACCTGCTGTAAATAACTTACAATTAGGAGCCATGACAACCCACAGGTCTATAGCAGCCTGGCAGGCTGTGGTATCCTATCAAGACGGCGAAGTCGTCACGGGCGGGATGATTGAAAAAGCACGATAAACGCGTGAATACCAGGCCCGACCGCCGGGAAGAAGAGCAGCTATTTTCCAGTGGCTACCTCCGCGTGGCGGGTATCGATGAGGCCGGCAGGGGCGCCCTGGCCGGACCGGTGGTGGCTGCCGCCGTTATCCTGCGGCCGGATGCGTCATTTCCCTGGTTTGCTTATGTGCGGGACAGCAAGTTAATCCAGGAAAAGACCCGCGAGGAGCTGTTTTCCCTGATTATGGAATCGGGTGTGGAATTTGGAATCGGCCTTATTGACCACGGCATCATCGATTCAGTGAATATACTCAACGCTACCCGGCGGGCCATGAAGATGGCGCTGTCGAATTTTAGTGAGCCGCCCGACTATGTGCTCACCGATGCAGTTTATCTACCGGACCTGCATGCTCCCCAGCGCAATATCATCAAGGGCGACATGACCTGCCTTTGCATAGCCTGCGCTTCCATCGCCGCCAAGGTCACCCGCGACCGCATTATGCTCGATCTTCATGCTGAGTATCCGCAGTATGGTTTTAACCATCACAAGGGCTATGGCACACCCGGTCATCTGCAGTCCCTGCTGGAGCACGGCGCCTGCGAAATCCACCGCCGGAGTTTCCGACCAGTCCGTGAACTGTCGAGGTTAGTGTGAATAAACAGGACCTGGGTAAACTGGGAGAGGAACTGGCGGCCCGTGAGCTAAAGAAAAAAGGCTACCGCATTGTTGAACGCAACTACCGCTGCCGCTATGGCGAGATCGATATAATAGGTATCAGGCGGGATGTGCTGGTATTCATCGAAGTGCGCACGAAGGCGGGCAGCAGCTTCGGCACTCCCGAGGAATCAGTGACTTTGCAGAAGCAAGAGAAACTGGTTTCCTCGTCCCTGGAATACATCAATACCCAC
>CAZABI010000177.1:0-3647 GCA_964483235.1 uncultured Dehalococcoidales bacterium
ATAAGATTATAGCAGGATTTCAGGCGAGGTTTACCAGGTCCTTCATGCCTGCGCGCAGGCGTGATAGCTGGATAAAATGCGTGGGATTAATAAAAAGCTCCGTCAGGTTAGTAATTTCGTCAATAGTGGCGCCTTTCTTCAATAAATAGAGCAGGTACTGGAAGGAGTCCTTGCCTCCATAACCAACATGCTGCGCCCCCAGGAACTTCCTGGTTTTAGCATCGTAGATTATCTTCTGGTAACCTGACAGGTCGGGCCACTGGTGTGCAAATTCCATAGTGCCCTCGCACAGCGGCAGAGGCAGCCAGTTCTTATAGCCGGCAATGGGCATCGTGATTACAAATACATTGCTGACCTTCTCCCTGGCTTCCTTCTCGGTCATACCTACCCAGGAGGTCTCGTAGAACGTGTGCAGTGTATCGGCAAACAGATCTGTTTCAAAATCGGTCGGGTTGCCCAGGATATTCTTGGCAGCTATCATACCCCCCTGCCTGGCCTTCCACATTTCCATTACTCCACCGGTAATATCGCCGCTGGCATAGATGCCAGGCACATTAGTACGCATTTGTTTGTCAATAACGATCTCTTTTTTAGGGCCGGTCTTGACACCGAGGTGAGTGACCAGTTCCGATCGCGGCGTGCAGCCGGTGCCCAGGTAAACCAGGTCAGCCTTGATAGTCTGCGGCTTGCCGTCCTTGCCTTTCACCGTTACTGATTCCACCGAATTGGTACCGTTAATGGAAACCAGGGTCGTTTCGTCGAGGACAGGTAAGCCCCTCAATTTCATCATGCGCAACGTATACTCACGCACGTCGTCATCAATGGGAAACTGGCTTAATGCAGGCAGCATCTCCACCACCGTGGTATTGCAGCCTACCGCGTTGAAGAAACAAGCCCAGGGTAATCCGCTCTTAGAGGCACCCACCACTACCACATCCTTGGGTTCATAATCCAGTTCAAGAAAATTGGCATAGGTATAAACACCCTTCAACGTGGCGCCGGGTACGGGCGGCACGGTCGGGCCGGCGCCGGCGGCTAAGATGATATTTTTAGCTCTAAACTCACCCACACCATCCACCTTTATCAAGCCTTTATCAACCACATTAGCCTTGCGGTTAATCAGAAACTGCAATTTGAGCTGCTCCTTGCTTTGATGGAACATGAAATCAAATACGTACTCGCGGCCGATAAAGAAATCACGTAACACAGGCAGTATCTCAACTTTGCCGTTTTTACGCGGGAATTTAGGCCAGTATTCTTTCTTATCCCATATTCGCGCCTTATCAAGTTCCACGGCAATTTCGTACAGGTAATGGTGCAGCACACAGGCGTTTTTACAGCATTTACCACCCAGGTGGTTGTCCATCTCGATGGTTAGCTGGTTACCGCCCATGGCGCGGAAAAAGGATGAACCAAATCGGCCGGAAGCGCCTCCACCTATGAATATTGCGTCCCACTCCTTGGTGGTCGAATCGTAATTATGGTATGGTCTTCTGTCGTCATAAAAAGTGGTCATATCATTCCTCCAACAGCTTTATATCGCGGTGTCAGTCCTTCAGTACGGTGGTAACGGTACGTATGCAATCGAGCTTGTTGCAGGTAATCTCCATCAGCTCACCGTCGCGGAAGGCCAGGCCGAAGTTGTCTTTGCTCAGCTTCACTTTGCACACGAAGCACTTTAATTTACCGCCGATTAATTTATCCCACAACCCCAGATACTCCAGATGGTCTTTAATTTCTTTTTGATACGATTCCAATCTCATAGTTAACCTCCGTTAATCATCCGATACTTATTTCACGTAAAAGCGCGGCCGGACCCTGGTCCAGAACTGCGGGCAGGCCAGCACTTTCGGGTTCTTGCCCACGGTCTGCTCGGCTATCTTCCAGGCCTCGTCGAAGTTCCTGGCGGGCACGCAACCCAGGTCGCGCACAGCCCCAGGGCCACCTGTACCGCTTACCTGCACCTTGGCCAGCGGGTTGTCCATACCCGGTGTTCCGGCGAAGATGACCTTGCTGCAGTGCTTGAGAGCATACTCGCTCTCGTACATCAGCCAGAAGCCGTGGATGGGCGCATAGGCATAGGCATGCCTGTATTTGAAAATTAAATCCTCGCGGTACATGAACTCTTCCTCGTAAATGGAAAGATCTTCCATTGAGAAGCAGTTGCGGTAAAGATCCAGTATTTCACCGTAGGATGGATGCGCACGCTCGTCGATAGTGCCGTCAACTGCGGCCAGTGCAATGACCACTCCACCTTCCCTGACCAACGGTTTATTGTTCCACATGCGCACCGGAGCACAGGCTGTAGCCAGCGCGATAAGCGGATTGCTGGTCTCTCCGTAAAGCATATACCTGGGTATACCGTAGATCAGCACATCCGCCTGAGGAACCTCCAGTGGATATATCTTCTCGGCTAACTGCCAGGTCTGTTCGTTTAGCTCCGGTGAATAACCCGCAAATACCCCGACTGGCATACCGCCGGACGTCGGCACTATATCAACATAAAAAACCCGCTTGCCTGTGAACTTCTCAATCTGCTCCATAACCGCCTGCTTATGCGAGCGATACATCATGGTACGCTGGTTGCCGTGGCAGGAGTCAGGATGCCCAACCACCCGGAAGCCGTGAGTGGAGGTCATGCTGCGTGTGCTGGGCAAGCCGATAATGACACCGGTGCCGGTAAGACCGCCCCAGTTGGATACCACAACCGTGCCTGTATAAATGAACAAGTCCGAATCGAGCAAAAGCTTGTTGTATTCCACGTAGTCACCCATCGCGGACACGCCCATATAAACCAGGTTCTCCGGATCGTGACAATCATGGTTGAGCACACGGGAGGCGCTGCCTTTGGGCGCAAAGCGGTCATAGAGATCGGCACCCAAATAGGTACGTAGTTGCGAGGGAGTCCATTTGCAGTGGTTGCCCCCGGCACAGAGTAAATATATGTTTTCTTCCTTGACGCCGGCTTTCAACAATTCCTCTACCAGGATTGGTATAATGATTTGCCTGGGTTTGCCAGGCCGCGTGGGGTCGTCAAAGGCAATCGTTACCTTGCCGTTTTTAGCTTTTTTCGCCAGATCAATCAGGGGAGGCGCACCGATCGGTTTAGCAATGGCATCACGTACTGCCTTCTCAGGATCAGATAGCGCAGGTGGCGCGGGAATCTCACCCATCACAGCATCCTCGGGAATAGAAATCTCGATTTTCTTATCCCAGTAATCAGCGGTAATCGTCTTCTGCCTCATAATTCAATCTCCTTAAAACAATAATCTTGCGATCTAAGGCGGGGATACCGTTAAAATACCTTTCCATGATAGCACAGGCCAGATTTACGCAACAATAAGCTTAACAGTGTGGTTAAAGGATACTACATAAGTCGTCGCTCATTATACAATTAATACACTATTTGTCAAGTTTATATTACCAATATATACAATGACTGTGCTTTATGCTATTATCAGCATATGAACGAGTACGGCCAGACGCAGGACAGGATTATCACAGCGGCTCTCGACCTCTTCCTGGAGTATGGTATAAAGAAGACCTCTCTGGAAGATGTGGCCGTTCGTTGCGGCCTGACACGGGCTACTGTCTACAGGTATTACAAGGACAAGAGGGAACTGGTGAGGGCCTGTTTCATACATATG
>CAZABI010000178.1:0-3596 GCA_964483235.1 uncultured Dehalococcoidales bacterium
GGTCTTCCGAGGGATCTCAGCCGACGACCCGGATAGCTGCAGGCGACCTGATTATGGATACTGACAGATTTGAAGTGCTTTTTAAAGGACAGGCCGTAGAATTAACCGCCACCGAATTCAAATTACTGGCCGTAATGGCGCGTAATCCTGGCCGGGTATATACTCGCTTACAACTGATGGACTCGGCCTTCGGAGAGGCCTATGAAGGTTATGACCGCACAATTGACGCCCACATTAAGAATATTCGGCAGAAGCTGGCCAAAGCCGGTGGAAGTGATGACAGTCCCCTGGTCACCGTAAGGGGAGTTGGATACAAAGTAGAATAAGCCTATGAATCGCCTTACCGTTAAATTAAGCTTGCTGTTTGTTGGGATAGCCTTGCTGAGCATAGGCATAACAGCGGTCTGGGTCAACCAGTCTGTACGCGCGGATTTTGCCAACTACTGCCAGCGTAGTTGCGAGATGGGCACCTGCCCTGGTACAGGCCAGATGGGCATGAAGGGCGCGGCCGAGCAAAGATTCCTGGAGGATTTCCAGAGATCGCTCTGGATTGCCGGGCTGGCAGCGGTATTAGTTGCCATAGCCCTGGGTTTTATTGTTGGCAGTCTGATCACAAGGCCAATGACTCAGCTTGCCGATTCAGCCCGTAAAATAGCTAATGGCGACCTGAGCCAGCGGGTGAAGCACTCGGCCGATGATGAGGTGGGAGAAGTATCTGACGCCTTCAACATCATGGCAGAGCAGCTTGAGAAGAAGGAGAAGAGCCGCAAACAACTACTGGCTGATATCGCCCATGAACTGCGCAATCCGCTCAGCATCGTCCAGGGGAACCTTGAGGCCTGGTTGGACGGCGTTATAACTCCCACACCGGAACAATATGCTTCGGTGTATGATGAGACGGTCCTGCTCAACAGGTTGATCACAGACCTGCGTGAGCTTTCCCTGGCCGAGGCGGGCCAGCTTAAATTACATCTTGAGCCGGCTGACATCGGTGAGCTAGCTAGCAACGAGGTTGCGGTCTTTCAAGCACATTGCCAGGAAAAACAGGTGTCATTAACCGCACAAATAGCCGATAGTCTACCGCAGGTCAATATCGACCGTGACCGCATACGACAGGTACTGCATAACCTGCTGGAGAACGCGTTGCGATACACACCGGCGGGCGGTTCCATTAAGGTTGAAGCTCAACCTCAGCCCGATAACAAAGTGCTTATATCAATCGCTGATACGGGCGCCGGAATAGATCCGGCGGATCTACCCTATGTATTCGACCACTTTTATAAAGCTGACAAATCTCGCCAGCGGGGTTATGGCGGCGCCGGCATAGGCCTGGCCCTGGTCAGGAAATATACTGAGCTTCATGGCGGGAAGGTATGGGTGGAGAGCGAGGTAGGGAAGGGCAGCACCTTCTATTTTACCGTCTGATTGACTGTGTCCTGCATCTTGAAAACGGTAGATACATCGGTACCCGTTGCTTATAGTCGAGGTATGCTTGCCCGAATTTGAGCTCAAGCTCTTTTTCTTCAACCTTTATTAAATAAAAGTGCATGAACAAAATAAACAGCGGTGTATAAAACACAATGAGGGACAGCGAACCAATTAGTAGACCGAGCCCAAAATAGGTTAGAAAAATGCCCGTGATCATCGGGTTGCGGCTGTAAGCATATAATCCGCTGGAAATCAGATGTACCGGTGGGTTGACCGGTGCCGGTGTTCCCCTGCTTTTAATGAAGTCGATCAATGTCCAGATATACAATACAAGCCCTGGAACCAGTAGCACCAGTCCGGCTATCACTGTCCAGGGCAGCAAGATAATATCGGGAAGTCTCAGCCACTTGTCGGTGAGGAGCGCGGCAACAATGAAAAGAGCGACTACGCTCAAAAACAGCAGCCCAATCACCGGTGTAAACAGCCAGCGCCGCTTCTCGCTACCGGTAGCGATGCGGAAGACCCAGTTAGCCCAGCGCTCGAACATACCCATATACTATCAGGATACTGCAAATCCTTTTATTCTTTAAAGCGAATCGAGGGCTTTTTTAACATTGGGGTCTGCGGCCATCAGGTCAGTCAGTTTTTCGCACGGCCGATCGGGGCAAGGCGAGCAGTTGTCAAGGCCGCGTTCACTGGCGCATTTAGCTACACCGCAGATGCGGCAGAAAAAGAACTTCTTGCCGGTGGCTTTGCAGCCGTTACAGTTGATCTGATCCGGCTTGATGTCATGCTTGAATTGTACCGACCAGGTGCGGGCGCATTCCTCGCGGAGCGTATCGTCGTTGGCCTGTGTGGCCTTGAAAGCCGGGCATTTTGTGCAGTTAAGACCGCAGTAGCCATCACTTAATCCGCTCCCGCAGTTTCTTCCAGTCTTTTCTCTCCAAGAAGCTGCCAGTTACATTGGCTTCCATCTCCAGGAACATGCTGTATGGCGTCACAAAGGCAAGCAGGTCGGCGTCTATATGCGGCCGAGCGGTGATGTCCGTCAGTCCGACGACTGCCCTCGGCTTTTCCTTGAGCCCCTCGTTATAGGGGTACAGGCATACCGTGCCGCAGCCTGATCCCATATTGATGATCACGTTGTCGTTGGTGGGCCGATCGTAATTGGCCAGAACGGTGAGCGCTGAAAGCTGGTCGGCATTGGCGTAGAAGATAACCAGCGCCGGTTTTTCTTTCTCCATATCCACCTGATCAAGCGGTTTGAGGACTGCATAGTTAGAGGGGATATCCACTGCCGGGGATGCTTCGATCATCCGCCTGGCCAGCTCAGGTGACTTCTTATATCCCTCACCATCTATCTGCCCCGGCTTGCCGGTGGAGAGAAAATAGGCCATGAAATCCTCGCGCCCGCGGTAGGAATTACCGAAACCCATCCCCGTTTTACCGCCGGGACAGCGGATGCTTTTCTTACTTAAGGCTACAGTACTGCCCTTTAAGGCTGCGGTGACCATGGCAATGACGCACGACCAGCCTTTGCTGTCGGGTTCGAGCGCGCCCCCGGGCTTCGTATCTGTATAAATCACGGCCACGGGAGTGTAGCGTAGTTTCAGCTCACGCGCTAAACGGCTTTCCATTAGTCCAGCGTATTGGTGAGCAGGAAGAGGTCCGTCCAGTTTGAGCCGCCGAATCCACTGGCCAGCGCCTGTTTTACTTTACGTGTAATCTGGTGCTCACCGGCATCCTCACGCAGCTGGAGTGCGGCTTCGGCCACACGCAACGTGCCCGAATCGCCAATGGCATTGGTGCACATTACTCCGCCGGAAGGGGAGATGGGGAAGGAGCCTTCCCTGGACGTCAATCCCTTCTCAATCAATTTCCAGGCTTCGCCATCCGGGCAAAGCTGGAAATCCTCCAGGAAGAAGGGATGGAAGAACGGGCAGGGGTCATACATCTCGAACAGTTGTATTTCCTCCAGCGGTTTGGTGATGTGGTTGCGCTTGAGTATAGTCTTGCCGGCTTCGGTCTCGGTGTTGAGGCGAGGTCCTCCTCCCAGTGCATCAAACAGGCCGCCGCCCTCTTCCGCATGGACAGTGACATGGTCTTTAATCCAGACCGGCTTTCTGGTCATCTTCTTAGCTTTCTGTTCGTCCGCCAGCACCATGGCG
>CAZABI010000179.1:0-3553 GCA_964483235.1 uncultured Dehalococcoidales bacterium
GCGTATTTCATCATTAAGCTCAGCGGGCGGCCTGCCATAGTAGCCGAGGAAATAGTCCTTAACTTCCTTGGTAACCTTCTTGTAGCGCTCGCCGTTGAGTATATTCAAAACGGCCTGGATGCCGACGATCTGGCTGGTGGGAGTGACCAGCGGTGGATAGCCCATGTCGGCGCGTACACGCGGTATCTCCTCCAGTACAGCGCTCAGCTTGTCAAATGAGTTCTGCTCACGCAGCTGGCTGATCAGATTGGAGTACATACCGCCGGGTATCTGGTGCAACAATACGTTTACACTGGGCCGGGTGGCATCCGCTGTGAATAGCATCATGTATCTTTTCTGCATGGCGGCGAAGTCCTCGCCGATCTCGTAAAGCAGTTCAAGATTAAGCCCGCTGTCATAGGATGTCCCCTGGAAAGCAGCCACAACACTTTCGGTCGGCGGTTGTGAGGTGCCCCAGGCGAAAGGTGAAAACGCTGTGTCAACTATGTCTACACCCGCTTCGGCAGCGGCCTGATAGCTCATCGGCGCCATGCCGCTGGAGCAGTGGGAGTGAAGGTCAATCGGTACCTTTATTTTAGCTTTGAGGGCATTGACCAGCGCGGTGGTCTCAGGTGGGGAGATCAGGCCGGCCATGTCCTTGATGCAGATGGAGTCGCATCCCAACTCCTCCAGCTTGTGCGCCAGTTCGGCGAATTTCTCCACGGTATGAACCGGGCTGGTGGTATAACAGATTGTCCCCTGTACATGTACTTTATATTTCCGGCACTCCTCGATGGCAAGCTGCATGTTACGTATATCATTGAGTGCGTCGAAAACACGGAAAATATCAACGCCGTTTTTAACCGCCAGCCTGACGAATTCTTTAACCACGTCATCCGCATAGTGGCGATAGCCCACCAGGTTCTGGCCGCGCAGCAGCATCTGCATCGGCGTATTCTTAGCCTTGCTTTTAATGTCCCGCAGCCTTTCCCAGGGGTCCTCATTGAGGTAGCGGATACAAGTATCGAAGGTAGCGCCGCCCCACATCTCCAGTGAGAAGAAGCCGACCCGATCCATCTTTTCCACGATGGATAACATATCGCGCGTGCGCATGCGCGTGGCGATGAGCGACTGGTGTGCATCGCGCAGTGTCGTGTCCGTTATTTTAATTCCCATAGTATGTCCTCTGTGCTGTTACTGTCAGGGTAAAAGTGTGGACGGGTGTAGTTGGCCTAACTTGATAATGATATAAATTAGCGGGGCATTCGTCAATTCGATTTCAGGCAGTTAAGGCTGCATTGTAAAGGGGCATGGCGTATTATATAATCGCTCTGATATGGCTGAGTTCGGTTTTGGCCCTTGTTCGCGGGAAGATGAATATGTGTACGGCGCCCAGCGCCCGGGTTTTCCTGGCAAGTTCGTGCAGAAGCAGTTAATAGATCAATGGCTCGGCTTAATGCGGAAGCAGGAAATAAGCCGCGTAGTCTGCCTGCTGCCGGAGGAGGAACTGGGCTATTATCCAACGATAACCGGTGGTCTGCTGGGTGCTTATGTGGAAGCCTTTGGCGAGGGTAGCGTGCTCTGGGCGCCCACGAAGGACAGGTCTCTGTTGAGCGGAGAAGCTGTCAAGCACATCTGCATTTTCCTCTATGACGCGTTGAATAGTGGGCAGAAAACCGTAATACACTGCTCGGCGGGGCTGGGCAGGACAGGGCAGGCGCTGGCAGCCTGGCTGGTCTTCTACCACAATTTGTCCGAACGCAAAGCTATCCGGACCGTGGAAGAGCTTAATCGCAGTCCGATGGAGGCTGTTTTCCATAGGAATGCCACTGAAGCGGACTTATTGAAGGTGCTGGGGGTGGCGAGGGAGATGGATAAACCGAGTCTTTAAACTATCAGGAGATCGCTTCGTTCGCAATGACTGAATAAACTCGCGTCATGGCGAGGAGCACAGCGGCGAAGTAATCCCCGGACTGCTTACTCCCCAAATTCCTTTTTGTACCTCTCCCACACCGCGCCGGCCTTGAAGGCCTCGATGCAGGCGCGCATGACGTCGTACTGTGACAGGTTAGTCTCCATAAAGGCCGTAATAACCTTGACCCAGTCCTCCGAGGGCGCAATGTCTTCGGCGCTTTTTTCGTACCTGGTAACGAACCTTTCGAACTTGTCCTGCAGCCGAAGCTCCTGGGCCTTCCTCGAGTAAACTGTGGAATTCTTTTTCAGGATGTCCTCAATCTGCCGCTGCCACAGCGGGCGTACAGGCTTGCGGGCGCTGATTGGCGCGATCTCAGGTTTGCAATAGATATAGCGGGGAAAGCGATAACGCGAGAGCATCACATCCCAGGATAGCTTGATCCTGTTCTCCTTCTCCATCTTGATCAACGCGGGCAGGATCCTCTTGAAAATTAGGTTCTCCTTCTCATTGCCGGCCACGTCGTGCGTGAAATGGGCTATCAACTCTGTAAGGCGAAGCTTGTCTACGTCTACTTTGGCTATATACCTGAATAACTTTTCTTCCATAACGGTCACCTCCTCGAATAATAAAACCTATCAGAGGTCCCGCCTTAATTTTAGCAGAAAATTTGGACACCCCCTGTATAAAAGCTATACAATACGGGGTCATCATTATCACTCTACACCCGTAACATGAATAAGTTCGACGTCATCGTAGAAGGCAAGCCCAACGGCGACGGGTATGTCCTTCGATACCGTACTAAAAGTGGCACAGACATCTTCTGCCTGGGGGTACCCCTGTATTACTCACAGGGCGGCGACTGGGACTTAGGACCCACCTGGTGTTACGTGGTTCCCGGCGATGGGATTACGCTCATTGACACCGGCCAGTTCGGCAAGTTCGATGTACTTGAGTCCATGCTCGGACAGGCCGGATTTAATATTAAGGACGTAAAACGCGTTATCGTAACCCACGGCCACGAGGACCACGATGGCAATATCCCCGAGGTGGTTGAGGCCAGCGGAGCTGAAGTCTGGGCGCACTGCGATTATACAACAATGATTGCCTACCACCCGGATATCGATGACGGTGCGCGCCACCCGGATTTTCCCGCCTCCTGCCGTAACTGCCTCATGCCGGACAAATTCAACCAGACCTGCGTATCCTACCACCAGAAGCGCAGCAAGATGGGGATTCAATACGCCGCCTGTGAGGGGGGAGACTCTTCACGGGAGAGATTCAAATTCATCGCGACGCCGGGACACTCGCCGGACGCTATGTGCACAGTGTACCAGGATGAGCTGATGTTCTCCGGGGACACTATCCTGGCCAGCATCACACCACACCCCTCGCTTGTGCTGGAGTATTACTGCAATAAACTCATTCTGACCGGCGGCCCTGACGGGCAGAACGGCGCCTATGGCCTGGGTGTGTACTTAAATTCGTTAAACGGTATTGCCGGGAATCACGGCGAAGCCGAATTGCTGCTGCCAGGGCACCGGCTGCTGGAGAAGGGCAAGCTCAATTACCTCAATCCGGCCGAACGGGCTAGGGAGATCATCCGTTTCCACCGCGAACGCTGCGAAAATATACTGCGCATCATGGGTGATAGAACGATGG
>CAZABI010000180.1:0-3500 GCA_964483235.1 uncultured Dehalococcoidales bacterium
TATCGCCAAGCACCCTGCGGTTTTAGAGGTGGGTGTGGCCGGCGTTAAGGACGCCGCACAGGGCGAAGCTGTAAAAGCATGGGTGGTGCTGAGGCCGGACCAGAAATGCAGTGCAGAGGACCTGCAGGCCTTCTGCAAGGACAGGCTGACAGCCTACAAGGTGCCCAAGCACATCGAATTCCGCGACGCTTTGCCCAAGTCGCTTATCGGTAAGGTGCTGCGCCGCGTGTTGCAGGAAGAGGAACATAAGAAAAAACAGTAGACAAATACGTTATTAAACTAATAAATCATTGCGAGCGAAGCGAAGCAATCTACTGCGCTACATATTCGGTTCGGTGGAATTGCTTCGTCGCTACGTCCCTACGTTTAGTCCATCACCAGACCGGCTTGCCGCAGACTTCGTCGCACCAGCAGACCAGGCTGCCTTCTATGAATTTGACGTTCTTGCAGCCCTCTCCCTTCAGGGTGCAGGCTGCCTGGTAGGCGCGTGTGCCAAACCAGCATATCGCTATTATCTCCTTGTCTTTAGGGAGATGGTCAAGGTTCTCGTAAAGGTCAGGCTGGGGGATCAATGTGGTTTGGGGAGCCTCCAGCCGGGTTGTGTCGTACTCGTCTTTGCTGCGAACGTCGAGAAGTAAGAAATCATCCTTTCTATCCATTTTTTCCTTGACCTCAGACGGCTTTATACTAAAAGCCGTTCCGTCGAGCTTGTTGCGCACCAGGTTGGCGGTATGATGCAGGATGTCCATGGCCGTGTTGTACGGTGGCGCATAGGCTAAATCAAGTTCGGCCAGTTGGTCAATGGTCATTTTGGCCGTGATAGCTGTGGCCAGCACGTCGATACGTTTAATTACATCACCGGTGCCTAATCCCTGGCCTCCCAGGATGCGCCCCGTCTTTTTATCCACGATTAGCTTGATAATGATTTCTTTTGAACCCGGGTAATAGCCGGGCTTGTCCCGGCCCGGCACCATGGCTGTGATAACGTCAAATCCGGCTTGCCTGGCCTGTTTCTCGCCCAGGCCTACCCGTCCAACGTTAAAGTCGAACGCTTTGACACACGCGGTGCTGACCACACCGGGGAACTTATCCCTGCCACCGGTGATATTGGTGCCGATGGCGCGCCCGTGCCTGTTGGCTGTAGAGCCCATGGGCACGAATACCTTCTCACCTGTGAGCAGGCTGACATTGGCTACGCAATCACCGCCTGCGTAAATATCGGGGTCGCTGGTCTGCAGGTATTCGTTCACCACGATATCCCCGAATTTGCCAATCTCCAGTCCGGCGTCTTTAGCCAGCTTGCTGTCCGGCCGTACGCCTATGGCGAGGATGGCGATTTCAGCATCCAGGCTCTCTTTGTCGGTGACTGCTTTCTTCAACTGGCCGTTATCGCCTTCAAAACGGACTATCTTTTGCCCTAATTTAAACTCTATGCCCATGGTAGTCATGGGCTTGGCCAGCAGGTCTGAGATCTCGTCATCCAGCAGTGCTGGCAGGACATGATCCAATGCTTCAATGATGGTTACCTCGATGCCGTGCGCGGTCAGTGCCTCTGCCATCTCCATACCGATCAGGCCTGCGCCCACGATGGCCGCCCTTTTTACATGGGATTCATCGGCAAGCTCAACGATGGCATCGGCATCGGGTAACGTCTTTACAACGTGTACGCCCTGCAGGTTGATGCCTTCTAGCGGCGGGATGACCGGCCTGGCGCCGGTGCTGATGACCAGCTTATCGTAATCGATTGCATATTTATTACCTGTGGGGAGGTCAATTACATGTACTTTGTGTCCTGTCCTATCGATGCTGTCCACCCTGGTGCTCATTAAAACATCTACATTGCTGATCTTCTTAAAGGCGGCGGCATCGCGTACCAGCAACATATCGCGCGACTTTACCTTGCGGGAAACATAGTAGGGCAGCCCGCAGGCTGCATAGGAAATCAGACTTTCGTCCTGGATCATGGTAATTTGGGCTTTGCCGTCCAGCCTTCTGGCACGTGCCGCGGTCTTGGGGCCGCAGGCGCCCCCTCCGATAATGACTATACTCCTTATTTCAGGCATTCGTACCTCCGCTCAATAATAAAAAAGAAAAACCTATATTCATAAATGCTTTTAACCGCAAAATTATATCCTGAATATTGTAATACATATCGGTGCAAGTAAGTCCTTTTTATACCCGAGAGCTTATCCGGCAAGCTTTTCTTCAAGTTCTTCCAGCGCCATTACTATGGCTTCAAATCCAGCACCTGTGGTTGGTGAATAGCAGGTATCGACAAGTGACATTTTCTCAACCGGTATTTTTTCAGCCACGGCAATTGCAAGCCTGTCAATTTTTCCCGCTACAAGTTCTTCGCCAATAACCTGTGCTCCTACCAAGTTACGAGTTCTGCGGTCAGCAATGAGCTTGATGTGAATCGGTTTTCCTCCAAAGTAGCGGCGTCTGGTGGCGGAGGTTGTTATGCTTGAAATAATATCAAGCCCTATGTCGCGAGCCTGCCTCTCGGTTAAGCCGACCGTGCCCACTTCATATCCAAAAATTTCTGTAATAAAAGGCATCACTGTTCCGGGGTAGCTAACTATGTTACCTGAAACTATATTTTTGCCCGCTATTCTTCCGGTATTGGCAGCATTTGCTGCTGTTTGATAGTTAATTTTTGCGCCAGTTATTCTCTCCCAATTCTCTATGCAATCTCCAATGGCATATATATCAGGATCGCTTGTCTGGAGGTACTCATTGACAGCAATAGCTCCGGTTTCTCCTATTTTGATACCTGCCCTCTGCGCCAGTTTTGTGTTCGGTTGTCTGCCCGAGGCGAAAAAGACAAAGTCAATTTCAAGGTCTCTGTCCGCAAATGAGAGCAATTTACCGTTTCCTCGGGTCGTAACCTTAGCAATTTTTGCAGCCAGCATTAGATTTACGCCGTTTTCCAATATTCTAACTTGTACTTTTGAAGCCATTTCTTCATCTAGGTAAGCACGGAGAATGTGGCCAGATCTGCCTATCAGATATATCTGAGAGTATGCCCTCGCTTTCAAAATAGCGGCAACTTCAAGCCCGATCTGGCCGACACCTATCACGGCCGCTTTTGCATATTGCGGAATGGCCTTTTCGAAATCTCTGGCTGTAGCCAGTCCCGTGCTTAAGGTAAACTCGTTATACCCGTCCAATCCCGGTATGCGAGGAATTTCAGGGATAGCGCCCAGATCTAAAATGACTTTGTCATAGTCGTAACTAATCCCTCCTGCCATTAATCTTTTGTGTTCCCTGTCAATCTCGGACACCTCTGTGTTGAGATAAATTTCGATGTTTCTTTCCTTGTAGAATTTATCCTTAAAAGCGAAGCTGCTTTCCCAGGAAGGGAGCACACCCTTAAACACAAAAGGTATTTCACAGGGCAAATTTCCTATTTCGCCCCGATTGGTGAATATACGGATCTGGGCATCTTTACTTAGACTCCGAATGACATTTGAGGCGTTGCTAGCGCCGCCGCCGCCGCC
>CAZABI010000181.1:0-3491 GCA_964483235.1 uncultured Dehalococcoidales bacterium
CCGGTAATAACTTCGTCAAAAATAAGCACAATGTCAAGCTTCCGTGTAATATCTCGCAGCTTCAGAAGATAGTCTCTGTCGGCAGGTATCATGCCGCCATGCACCAGTGCAGGTTCTACGATGACAGCGGCCAGGTCAGGAGCGCACTTTTCTATTAGGGAAACGGACTCTACTGCCATATTAAACGGCAAAACAATCACATTATCCAGCATTGGGTCTGGCAGGGAAGTGTGCCAGGGCACGCTGCAGGGAGCTTCTGCCGGCCCGCAGGCTGCGCCAGCCGGCTCAATTGAGACGAGCATCTCCTGCCCCTGTCCGTGATAGCCGCCTTCGAATTTGGCTATTTTGTTTTTTCCTGTGAATTTGCGTGCTATGCGGATGGCAGCCTGAATAGCCTCTGAGCCGCTCGGCAAGAAGCGAATCAGTTCCATGCCCGGCATGAATTTGCGCAGCAGAGATGCATATTCTATCTCATTCTGATAGGCTACCGAGGCAGGGATGCCCTTTTGTAGTGCACCTTCAACAGCCTGTAAGATGACCGGTGAACGGTGCCCGAGCATCACGGTGCCGGCGCCGTTGAAGAAGTCGATATACCCGTTGCCGTCAACATCGTACAGCTTTGAGCCCTCGGCGCGCTCCATGTAGACCGGGTAAGGCCAGTAGCACTGCATATCCCCGCCGCCGCCATCGGGCAGGACCTCCCGTCCCGCCTCCCACAGGGCGCGGGACCTGGCGGTCCGCGAGAGGAAAAGCTCCAGTACCTGCCTGTTGAATATATCCAATTTATCTTCCTCCGAGATCAGATTTCCCGTACCTGCTTCAACTTGTCCTCAATGGCAATGCCTCTCTTGCTCAACTGCCACCTGCGCAGGTAGTAATACATGAATCCGGTTATGACCAAAATAATCAGGGCCAGCGTGGGCTGCCATCCGGAGGAGGGGTCGGTTATGTACCCGGAGATAAAGCCCCACAGGATGAGGATGCCGAAGAGAATGGCTCCGCCCAGTGTGAAGAAGGGGTGCCAGAAGCCCTTGAGCTTGAAGGGTGATTGTTCGAACCTCTCGGGCATTTTTTTAGGTAACAAATACATGGCGATGCAGCCGAATAATGAGAGCAGCATGAAGGCGTAGGCTACAGCCGTGGCGCAGTAGGTGATGAAGTTCTCGCCGAAGACGACGGCCAATACCAGACCCAGCACCGAGATTACACCGAGTGTGATTACGGCGCCGCTGGGTATGCCGGTGCGCCTGCTGATCTTGCCCAAGGCGGCCGGGAGTATCTCATCCTTGCCCAGCATCAGCACATCCCTGGAGAGAAAGGCCAGGCTGCCGCTGATGGTAGTGGCGGCTGCGACCAGGGCACCGATGCCAATTAAGGGCAGAGCAACCGCTTCCGGCATGAATTTACCCGCTGCCGTGACCACGGCAGTTGCGCCCTTGATCTTGCCCAGTTCCTGCCAGGGCAGGAGGCCGGTCAGTGCATAAGTGATGGACAGGTAGATGAGCAGCAGCAGCACGAAGGAGACCCCAAGTATGATGGGGATGTTGCGCCGTGGATTTTTGGTTTCACCACCCAATTCGGTAGCGCCGTTGAGACCGGTGTACATCACGTAGGCGGGTATCATCGCCGCCAGCACCGCTCCGAAGCCGAGCGGGAAAAGCGGGGCCTGGTAGGCCGGGTTGGCGTTGAGTGAGCCGCCGATGCCGAAAATCAGCAGCACGATTATCATGATGGCAGCCATGATGCTCTGTACCCAGAGCATCCACTTAAGCTCAAAGAGATTTAGAACAGTGAAGAAGATTATTGTCAATGCTGCAACCAACATCAGCATGACGTCTCCGCCCAGGGGGAAGAGTTTATCCACATATAGGGCGAAGCCGAAGGCCATGAGCGGCATGGCGAATGCGAAGATGCCCAGGATAGCTGACCACACCACCATCATGGCCACTGCCGGTGAGATCAGGCGGCTGATGGAGATGTAGCCGGCCCCGGTTATGGGGAAGGCCGAGCCCAACTGAGAATAGACCACGGCCACAAAGACGGCAGGTATGGCGCCGATGGCATAGGATATCCACAAACCCGGCCCAGTCTGGCCTGCCAGTGGACCGATCAGGATAAAAGCTGATGCGCCGACAACTGCACCGATGATAAGCAACACGCCGTGAAGGATAGTGATTTCCTTTTTAAGGCTGCCCTGTTTCTGTTCCATGTTGAGCCGGCCCTCCTTTTATTATTTGTTTACAGTCGTAGCGGATTATTTCTTCTTTTTAAGGCCGAGCATCTCGCGGGCTTCCTCGATGGTGGCGATTTCAAAGTCGAGTTCGCGGGCGATACGGGCGGCTTTCTCAACCAGTAGTGCGTTGCTTTTGGCCAGCTCGCCGTGGGAGATGTAGATATTGTCCTCAAGGCCGACGCGCACGCTGGAGGCGCCCAGAATCATGGCCATGGTGATCATGGAGTACTCGTCCTTGCCGATGCCCAGTGCCTGCCAGTGGGCGTTGGGGAAGAGCCGCTTGCCCTCGTTGACCACGTTCATCAGCATCTGTGGGCTGGATGGCATGCCGCCCTCGATGCCCATGGCGTAATCGAGATGGAAGTGGTCATTCTGGCTGAGCGTGCCATCCTCGATATGGCGATAGGTATTGTGCAGGTGGCTGATGTCGTAGATCTCCAGCTCCATGCCCCAGCCCTTCTTCTTGATGCCCTCGATGGCCTTCTTCTGGTAATCGTAGTTGTTAGAGAATATGGCACCCCCATATTTGCCGACGGAGAATTCAAAGGTGCCCATATTAACGGTGAGCATATCCGGCTCGGGCTTGATGTCCAGCAGCGCCAGTTTCTCCTCGGTATTGGGCAGGATAAACTCAAAGGTTTCGTACTTGATCCAGACGCCGATGCCGCCACCCGCTTCAATCAGGATAGGGCATTTGGCGCGGATCTCAGAAACCATCTCGCCCCAAACCTTAATGTCGGGAGTGGCCAGCTTGGTCGTGGGGTCACGGGCGTGGATGTGCACCAGCGATGCGCCGGCATCGTAGCAGCGCTTGGTTTCCACGGCCACTTCCTGTGGGGTAATGGGCAGGTAAGGTGTGCGTTTGCCGAACTTGGGTATACCGGGGGTATCCTCGTGCAGGGTGTTGGAACCGATGGGGCATACCTGGATAATTAACTTCTTTGCCATGGATGAAATGTCCTCCTTAATTTATTTTATTTTTTCAATTCAAATGGGCTACTAATTTGTCGAATTCTTTAAGGTTGTCCAGGCCGGGTTGCTTTTCACCTTCTTCAATCTGATGAACAATTTTTGTAACCAGCTCGTTGGCCGGTGTCGGTTTACCCAATTCTTTGCCTTTCCTGACTACATAGCCGTTAACGAAATCCACCTCGGTCTTGCGTCCTTTCTCGATATCCTGCCACATGGAGGGTTTGGCGGTGACATGGTTGGCAAAGGCGAACTCCATCAGTTTGGCGGCTTTTTCGAACTCCTCTTT
>CAZABI010000182.1:0-3443 GCA_964483235.1 uncultured Dehalococcoidales bacterium
CGCAGCTTACCATGCGGCGCTATGAAGGTTTCTTAAAGTAAGGAGGATTTGAAATGTTCTTCGTATTGCTCGGAGCTCCCGGGGCGGGGAAGGGTACCCAGGCAGACATCATCGTCAAAGAGATGTCATTGCCTCACGTCGCCTCCGGCGACCTCTTCCGGCAGGCACTGAAGAATAGCACCGAACTGGGCAAACAGGCCGAATCTTACATGAAAGCCGGCAAGCTGGTACCTGACGAGATCACAATTAAAATGATCTTGGAGCGCATCGCACAGGCGGATGCCAAGGATGGATGTATTTTTGACGGTTTCCCCAGGACGCTGGAGCAGGCCAGGGCGCTGGATGCTGCACTTGAGAAACAGGGTAAAGCGGTCGAACGCGCCATCTATATTGAGGTGCCCGAGGAAATCCTGCTGGGGAGACTTACCGGCCGCCTGGTGTGCCGCACCTGCCAATCACCTTTCCATCTGAAAAACTCCCCTCCCAAAAAAGAGGGTGTCTGCGATAAGTGCAGTGGTGAGCTTTACCAGCGGGCCGATGATCAAGAAGAGACCATCAAGCAGCGATTAATAGTCTATTTCAAGCAGACCGTGCCCTTACTCGATTATTACGATAAGAAGGGCAAGCTTTTCAGGGTTAACGGCAACCGCCACATCGACCAGATCGGCAAGGACATTGTGAAATTCCTCCAGGGGCTCAAGCAGAAATAATAGATGACTATACTGAAATCCGCTGAGGAAATTGCGGTTATGCGAGAAGCCGGAAGGATAGTGGCTGCTATCCTGCAGAAACTCAGTGAGGCTGTTAAACCCGGATTGAAAACCCGGGTATTGAACGACCTCGCCGAGCAGCAGGTAGGCAAATACAGCTATACTAAGGCTTCCTTTAAGGGTTATCGCGATTACCCGGCGAGTGTGTGTGTATCGGTGAACGACGAGGTCGTTCACGGTATACCGGGCGGCAGGGTGCTGAAAGAAGGCGATATCGTATCATTGGATTTCGGTGTGATCTACAGGGGATTTCAGGGCGATGCGGCGCTGACCGTCGGTGTTGGCAATATTAGCGGAGAAGCCCGCAGGTTAATGGATGTAACTAAGGCTGCCCTGAGTGCAGGAATCGGGGCTGCCAGGGACGGCGGCAACCTCGGTGATATCGGGGCGGCTGTACAGGGCTATGTCGAAAGCCATGGTTATAACGTAGTCCGTGAGTACTCCGGCCACGGCATCGGGCGGGACATGCATGAGGACCCGCTGGTGCCTAACTTCGGCAGGAAAGGTGAAGGCATCAGGTTAAAAGAAGGTATGACATTGGCACTCGAGCCGATGGTCAATATCGGCGCCTGGCAGACCAGGCTGAATGCCAACGGCTGGACCGTTCATACAGTGGACGGCAGCCTCTCGGCCCATTTTGAACATACCATCGCCATAAGGAAGAGTGAGGCTGAAATCCTCACTCTGTTGTAAAATTAAGCTATGGATAAAAAGGAAGCTATCGAGGTCGAAGGAACGGTAATAGAATCGTTGCCGAATGCCACATTCAGGGTTGAATTGGCAAACGGCCACAAGGTTCTCGCCCACATATCAGGGAAGATGAGAAGGCATTATATCAGGATACTACCGGCGGACAAGGTGCTGGTAGAGCTTTCACCATATGACCTGACCAGGGGCAGGGTCACTTACCGGTTTAAATAGGGCGATAGTATATTTTGACATAAAGTTAACAAAGGATTATATTAGTTAGCGGTTTTTTTCAAAACAGGGATATTATCGGAAATGAAAGTCAGAGCATCTGTAAAAAAACGTTGTGAAAAGTGCAAAATAATCAGGCGCCGGGGCGTTGTCAGGGTAATCTGCAGCAACCCCAAGCATAAGCAGCGCCAGGGTTAGTCACAGGAGTATATAGAACATGGCTCGTATTGCAGGCGTCGACATTCCCAGGGAAAAGCAGGTCGTCTATTCCCTACAGTACATACATGGTATCGGATCCGCGATAAGCCGCAAGATTCTTGCTGATTGCAAGATCGATTCCACCAAGAAGGTCAAAGACCTCACCGAGGAAGAAGTCAGCAAGATCAGGGAAAAGATCGATAAAGGGTACAGCGTTGAGGGTGAACTTCGTAAAGTAGTCACCATGAATATCAAACGGCTGGTCGAAATCGGCAGCCGGCGCGGTATCAGGCATAGGAGGAACCTGCCAGTGAGAGGACAGCGGACGCGTACTAATGCGCGGACCAAGCGTGGAGTCAAGAAGACCGTGGCCGGGCGCGGGCAGAAGCGCGGCTCTAAGAAATAAAGGAGTAACCAGGTGATATGCCTCAGAAAAAGAAGGTAAGAACTAAAAAACGTGAACGTAAGATGATACACGAAGGTAAAGCCTTCGTAACATCGACTTTTAATAATACTATTGTGACATTAACCGATAATAAGGGCAATGTACTGTCATGGGGCAGCTCGGGTACTGCCGGTTTCAAGGGCTCACGCAAAGGCACTCCCTATGCGGCCCAGATGGCTGCGCAGGGGGCAGCGGCCAAGGCCAAGGAACATGGTCTACGCCAGGTAGAGGTCCTTGTTCGCGGCCCGGGCAGCGGACGTGAAGCTGCCATCAGGTCTATCCAGGCAGCGGGCATAGTGGTTACCGGTATCAGGGACATTACCCCGGTGCCGCATAACGGATGCAGGCCCAGGAAGCGAAGAAGGGTATAGATATGGCCAGATATACTGAAGCATATTGCCGTTTATGCCGGCGCACCGGTACCAAGCTCATGCTTAAGGGCGAAAGGTGCTTTACGGAAAAATGCGCCCTGGATCGCAGGGGCACACCACCGGGCGCCCATGGGAACTCCAGGAGACGCCGTAAAGTATCCGACCGGGGCGTGCAGCTCATGGAAAAACAAAAGGCAAAATATACTTACGGAATGATGGAAAGGCAATTCCGGCGCTTCTTCGGTGAAGCGGCAAGGATACCGGGTATCACGGGCGCCAACTTGATGAGAATGCTGGAATGCCGGCTGGATAATGTAATCTTCCGTCTGGGATTTGCCGATTCGCGCTCTCAGGCCAGGCAAATCGTAAGGCACGGCCACCTGAATCTCAACGGTCGCAGGACCGACATCCCGTCATGCATGGTAAAAGCAGGAGACGTAATTGAATGGCGCAAGCCGAGCACCAAATCGGAGTATTATAAGATACTGGTAGAAAAGATCGAGGACAAGAATGTCCCCGTCTGGCTTTCCCTTGATAAAGGTAATATGGTCGGAAGGGTGCTGGCTATGCCAGAACCTGGTGATATACGTACCAACTTTGACGAGAAAGCGATCGTGGAATACTATTCCCGATAGGAGGATTTTTGGTTCAATTAGCTTTACCAAAAATTGAGTGCGTAGAGTATAAAGAGAACTATGGTAAGTTCGTTGCCGAACCTGTAGAAAAAGGTTTCGGCGTTAT
>CAZABI010000183.1:0-3441 GCA_964483235.1 uncultured Dehalococcoidales bacterium
TGGGAAGATAATGATGCAGTTGTTGCTTTGATGAAGAGTCAACAAAGGAATAATGAAGTTCAATTCAAAGCCGGAATTGCCAGAGTGCCACGTAATTCCATCAATTACATAAATGCACTTCCAATGTATAGAGGGCTATTATCATATGAGCGCAAAGCACTGGAAGGCAATCCGTATCATGGAAATCTACTGCTATACAAAGACACTAGTAAACAGAAAATGAAACTAGTTGCAGCAGTGATTGCAGCGCACTTTTCAGATTTTATATCTCAACCGTAGTTTAGAATTACCAATGCATACGTGTGTCAAGGGGAACATCACGTTAATTAATCCTGTAGGAGATTGATCCCGGTTCTGCTCTTTTAGTCATAAAGCGCATAGCGAACGAGTTAGCGTACTTCTCGGCAGCCTGTACTGTTTCCCATTCGTACAATCCCTGACACCAGCCCTCACTTCTATCGTTCATCCAGAGCTTGGACCTGAATCCTGGCAGGCCCGTAATAAATAGTATGGGAACCAGAGAGAAAATTTCATTCTGCTTCGGGGTCATCCGGGTAATCCGGAAGCGCACCTGGAATCGCGCTCCCGGTTTACACGGTTGGCCTTTGGCGGAGCCTACGATAACCTGCCTGAATATGATAAATTGCATACCGTCGTGCGCGGTTATTATTTCACCGATACGATTGCGGGGGAATTGTATTCTGCCCGTGAGAGACAGATAGATGGAGCGGAAGAGGGAAAAGATGGGATTAAAGCTCATATTTTCTCGGCTTCAACTTCCAGCCTGACTGCTGCTACGTGAGCTAGGCCATCTGCTTCAAGGGGATGTTTTAATAAATAATTATCTACAGCACTATCCAGGAATTCCTGCCGCAAAGCGTCAGGCAACCGGTCCAGGAAAGGGTGCCAGGTAGTTCTGACCCAGGCTGTCAATCCGTCACGGCCGTGTTGAGTCATGTCCTTAGGGATAAGCTCAACACGAAACGGTCTCAATTTGGCTTCTTTCAGCCAAACCTTGTATTCTTCCGGGCTATAGAAGCTGTAAGGCGATTCGAAGTCAATAAAATACTGCTTCCATTTTGCGTCGACAGTTAATCCTGTCATCACGATCAGCATGTCCCTGACATTGCCCGTGCCTCCCATTTGCAGTAATATCCTGCCATGGTGCTTGAGGCAGGCGGCGATACCCCCCAGTACTGTCCGGTGGTCTTTGATCCAGTGGAGCACAGCATTGGAAAAAACAATGTCAAATTCTTCATTGAAGCGTAATTCGCGCGCGTCCATCAACCTGAACTCAAGGTTGGCACAGCGTTCACGGGGAAAAGACTCAGCCGCTACCCGTATCATTTCTGCAGAACTGTCAATTCCAATAACACGGCCGCGAGGCACAGACGCTGCGATCTCGGCGGTTACCTTGCCATCGCCGCAGCCAATATCAAGGACGCGCGCATCATCTTTCAAGGTAAGTTTATTGATGAGTTCACGGCCCCATTTCAGTTGAACTTCGGAGTGCTTCCGGTAGTCGTCTGCGTCCCAGTTATGCATGGTAGGTAGTTTACCACGTTTGTCAATTGATGTGAGTTACTGTTCACGGCAATGACATACGATAAACTAATCAGGTAAAATTATTCTTGTCAGGGGGTGATATGGGCGAGGGTATTGGATACTGATTCCAGCTGGAGACCAAGTACTTTCACTTTAGAATGGAGCGGTGCCTGATCGGGACAGGAACCAATCCTGAACAATATAAGACATATCCGGCCAGCCCGCGTATTAAGCTGCCTTTACCGCGCGCGGAACGCGAGATGTTCTTGGATTATGCGTTAAAAAAACGCCGGAGCGTTCGCCTCTTTACCAGGGCGCCACTCAAGCTCGAACACCTATCGTATATGCTCTGGGCCTCCAACGGCATACAGAGGATCGAACACGGCCAGGAGTACCGTACCGCCCCGTCGGCGGGCGCCCTTTACCCGATCGAGACATATATTATCGCTAATAACATCGAGCGATTGGAGAAGGGCGTTTATCATTATGGAATAAAGGCCCATGTACTGGAGGAGATCAGGCAGGGAGACCACAGCAGCCAGATAGAGGCGGCGGCCATGGGACAGCAGGTGTGCTCGCAGGCTGCGGTCATTATTATCTGGACGGCAATTATTGAACGGTGCAGGACGAAATACGGACAGAGGGCTTACAGGTATATTTATCTTGATGCCGGGCTTATTGCGGAGAACCTGGCGCTGGCAGCGGTCAGCCTTGGTTTGGGCAGTTGTCCTGTTGCGGCGGTGTATTATGATGAGGTGAACTCGATTATCGATGTGGATGGAGAAGAAGAGAGTGTCCTATATATAACGGCAGCAGGCTGGCCAAGGTTGTGAGCCAGCCCGCCGCAGGTAACCCAGCTTAACTGTAATTAATGCAGATCCATATAGGGATCGAGAGCCGGGGGCAATGTCCTCTGGAGAGTGAGCGTGGATCCCAGAGAAGGTTTGACCTGGAAGTTGAAGGGGCAATTGGCCGTCAGGTTATCCGTTAAGACTTTACCATCTCCAAGATCGGACATAGTTACTGTTATTTCGACCTGTTCACCGACATCAAGCATATTATCCCCATCGGATACGCCGATTGTTTGCTGGCTCCACTTGACATTGTTAATATAGCTGCCGTTCGTGAGTAAACTGATGACAATTCTGTTGGTGGCGGTGCTAGTACCGTCGCAGGGGGTGATATCCATGGGCGTGCCTGCTATGGCGTTCTTCAACGTGAACAGGACACGAGAGACAGTGGTATTTTCACTATTGGTCCAGTTATCGCAGATGGCGATAACAGAACCGGAAAGATCGAGGTTACTCTTGGCCTGGGCCAGGCCGGCATAGACGGTTTCCTTGCCGCGCTCGGCCGAAAAGAGCCCCGCGCTCAGCACGGCGTAGCCGAATACGGCCGCAACGGTCACGAAAGCGATCAGGATGATAGCGGTCTCAAGGCCGGTCATACCTTCCTGATGTCTGCCCAGGTTGTGTAGTGCTTTGATACTCCTATTGAACATTTTTTTCTCCCTTGGTAATAAGCCCTGTGTAAAATTACCTCTTTATTTATTTCTCCTGGAAGAAATTATACGCGCGTACGTTCGGAATACAATCACCTGTAAGTAATGATTTGGCACGTACTTTGGTACTGTCATGGTATTATCAAGCATCACATGTTCCTGTTATCCAAGGGCCAGCTCCCGGTCTGGCCTGTAGATTAATATACACGTATTTTAACCTCATACGATCAACAGGCATAGACCCAAAAGTCTCAGTTTTGCTATACCTTGGGAGCAAAAGGCTGCGCGTCCGTATGCGTGGATAAGCTCCATTCACAGGAGCCGCTGAAGCAATATTACTATCGTCGGGCGGATGTTTTTAATATGAGCACCTCGTCGGCAATGATGGATAATGA
>CAZABI010000184.1:0-3432 GCA_964483235.1 uncultured Dehalococcoidales bacterium
CGTTTATTCACGTTTGTCAATCTATTTTTTAGTAGCGGGAATTTTAAATTCCCAGATGCAATAAATATCATCCTTGTCTTTACGCGGCGGAGTTTTCAAGCGCCTGACCTCTGCGTTGGGATTGAAATAACGGGCATATAGCTCGTTAAGCCGTACTTCAACGTTGTTGCAGATATCGTTCTCCCTGCCGCGCCCCTCTCTTTCCAGTGCAGCAACAGTAGGACAATGTTTCACTTTCCATATCACATGGTTATCGTTTATCATCTCGAAATCGGATTTTATATTCCAGGCCCAGGGACTAAGCTGAAATGCTTTCATCATAGCCTTCATATCGTTACCTTTGATATTAAAGGCCCTGGTTATCTTGTCCATCTCGTAAATACACAGTTTCTCCCAGACGGCGATGTCGATCTTAAGAGCTTCATCATTACCATGCAGGTCCATGACTCCCATATACCAGAAGCCGTCCATGGCCTTATATAATTGGGCATACACTTTAACCAGTTTATCTACTGCTTCCGCAGAAAGATCGCTTGGTTTCAGGTTGGGAATAAAGTCGCCGCTATAGTCATCAAGCTTCATCAAATTATCCTCCGTTGCTGATTATGATTATACAACGTTCGTAGTTGCATAAGATTATAATAGATTCAGCTATTGATATGCATGGTTGCCTGGCATTTATTAGCTGGTATAATTACACTGGTTTTCATTAATTGCCGCCAGGCAGATTAATAATGAGAGGGGGTATGTATGCCGAAATTCTATGACCTGAATGTGCCAACCGAGGAGAGTCCCAGCGAACCGCTACCTGTCAAGGTCATATATCAGGATCACAAACAAAGCGTTTCTATGATGTGCCAGTTCTTTAACGCCACAGATAAAGACTTGCCGGAAGGACTCGGGTGGGCAGTGGACTCGGTAAATATGTCATCGCATGCCGGCACTCACGTTGATGCTCCGTGGCATTATTACCCTACCGCAGGTGGAAAACGGGCTAAAACCATTGACGAAATGCCGCTTGATTGGTTTTTCCATGATGGTGTGGTGCTGGATATGCGCCATAAGCCGCAAGGCTCCGGTGTAACGACGAATGATCTAAAAGAAACTTTGAAGAAAATAAAATATAAACTCAAAGAATGGGATATCGTGATGATACAAACCGGAGCCGATAAGCAATGGGGGGAAAAGGAGTACTTCGATGCCGGGTGTGGCATGTTGGCTGAGTCAACACTATGGTTGATCGATCAGGGAATCAGGGTCATGGGTATTGACGCCTGGGGATGGACCGTCCGTTCTGGGCGATAAAAGAGGATTTTAAAAAAAAGGGAGATAAAAAGATAATCTGGGAAGCTCACCGGGTTGGAATTGACCGTGAATATTGCCATATAGAAAAACTGGCCAATCTGGATAAGCTGCCACGGCCATATGGTTTTAAAGTAGCCTGTTTTCCGGTTAAACTTACCGGTGGCAGTGCAGGTTGGACACGCGTGGTGGCTATATTCAGTTAATAACTCTGTTCAACGTAAAATAATGGTTCTATAAACCTGAGTCAGATACATTTTCGTTTAAAGATAACCTTTGCTAAAATATCAGCTTCGGCCGGCAGCGTTGGCAGAAAAACGCTTTTTTAACATCGGTATCGATGAGGCTATTCGAGAAATGCATAACACAGTAGCCATCCTGACAATGCTCCATACCGAATGTGTGCCCGAGTTCATGTACTGCCTCCTTAAGGCAACGTGCCAGGAATAACTCATTATCTTCAGGCAGGCCATAACGTTCCTGGTGCAATAAGTGAAGTGAAATGACAGCAGTACCGGAGGCGCTGTCAGCCTGACCGAATACAAAATTTAAACCTTCGGTATAGAGGTCGACTTCTGTGATACCTAGCACCCGGTTTTCAGTGGAACTGTATTTTTTCAGATGACTAAGAAAAATATCAGAGAGGTACTGGTTTCTATCGGCATTAAACGCTTCATGGCGGACAGGTATTGCAGCATCAATCAATACAGGGCATCCGAAAGTGTGGTGAAGACCGGTTTTGAGTGCCTCAAGAGTTGTGCTGTCGATATCCCCAAAGGGCTGAAGCGCGATTTCCATTCGCCAGCTATCTCAGCCAGGCCAGTATCTCGGCGAGCACATGGCGCTGATTATAACGTGTAAGCTCAGCGACGTGGATTGACCTATTCTGTTTGATTGAATCTGCCAGAGGGTGGGGTTTCAAGGTGATTGTGCCCAGGACTTTTTTATTGCTGTTTAAAGCATCGGCTACCGTCTGGATAAACTTGTTGGAAAAAAGTTCCATCTTGCCGATCTCATCGATTACAATCAGATCGTTCTTTTCGATAGCGTTTCTAATGGCATCGACACCGATGGTGTCCAGCACATTGACATCAACACCATATTTACCTACACGAAAGGGGCTATCAATGGTGATATGAGCAAGCATCTCCTGTTTGCCGTCAAGCGTGACTATCTGGAAGCCTTCCCGTACCCCCACATTCCTGACCTCCACCGTATAGAAACCACCGGCATTGCAATTACACTCAGCTAAGGCTTGCCGGATGATGCTTGTTTTACCTGTACCGGGCATACCGGTCAGGAGATACGCCTGACCCATTAGCTTTCTTCGGTTTTTTTCTTCCTGCTTGCTGCCTTTTTAGGTGATTCTGGCTTAGCGGTGGTAGTTTCAGAGGCCTCTCCGGTCTTTTTCTTAGGGGCAGCCTTCTTTGGTTTTTCTACCTTTTCAGCAATCTCAGGTTTCTTCTCAGCCTCGACCTTTTCCTTCTTTACCGGCGCTTTTTTAGCAGGTGCTGTTTTCTTGGGCTTTAAAATATCTGCCAGTGCTTTTACCGGTTTAGGCATCTCCTTTTCCTTCTTGGGAGCTGCTTTGACTACCGGTTTTACTGCCCCTCCGGAAGCCAGCAATAAAGCTTTACGTTTCACTTCGAGTTTTTTAGCCTTTCGGCGATGTTTAATAAGTGCTACTCTTTTTCTTTTATTCATAGTGCGTCACCTGAAATAGTGCCTTTCATTAAAAATACGTGTAATATTATCTCTAAACGCGCAAAGGATTTCAACTTATTAACGCTATCAACTGATATATTTCTGATTGATTCTCTCGGACAGGCCGGTAAGTAATTCAAATACCCGTTCTGCCGCTTCCGATGATAGCGAGTCAAGTCCGCAGGTAGGTGTAATCAGGCTGCCGGTGATTATCTCCCTGAAGGCGATGCCATCTCTGGTGTATGGCGCGAGCGCCTCTCCAAATCGATCGAAGATACTGGCAAGGTTTTCCTTTTTAAGCGTTTCTTCATCATTGGGCACAATGCCCCAGGCAATTCCGCATCCGCGCGTGATAAAGGCCTTGACTTCCTGCTGGTAGCAGGCTAACGAATCCGAATAATTAAACGCGTCGAAGCTTAAAACATC
>CAZABI010000185.1:0-3405 GCA_964483235.1 uncultured Dehalococcoidales bacterium
GGTGTCCGTGACGATAGCGACTTTTTCATTCATAATCAGTTAAACCTCACTGAATTAAGCTTGAGAGTCTCCACCTGTCTTAAGTATACCACGTATGTCTTGCTATTCAGGATTCGGCCGTTCATCCGGCTTTAGCTGTATGATATGTCCTGCGCAGCATCAAAACATTTCTGCCGGACGACGTGGTCATCGGCATATAATGGGCGGTTTCTGTGCGTTGAACGCGTGAGCCGGATATATCCCTTACACTGTGCGGCAAACCTCAAGCACCCCTGTCAAGCTGTTTTATTATTGCCTCCGCTTTAATTTTATCCCGCCTGGTATTTACATTAAAAAAACTCAGGTAATGGGGATCAAATGCATCTATTTCATCTTCACATATATATCTCGTATTCACCATGCTGAAAAGTGGTGAAACTGACCGAATACCCTGGTCTATCAACTGCTTAATATGTGCTATACAATTTTTAGAATATATAGAGTGCAATGGTTCGGTCTTATTCTTCAACACAGGCACCACTGCGTCATATCCAGGAGCGCTTTTAATAAAATGCCGTAATAGATATACGTTCAGTGTTGGCATATCACAGCCTACGATCAGGTTGTAAAAAGTATTAGAAATTGATAAACCAGTATAGATACCGATCAACGGCCCCTGACCCGGACTGCAGTCAACTACTATTTTTGCTTTCAAGCCCAAATTAGAGATGGCGTTGAATTGCTCTCGATTTGTTATGATCAATAATGTGTCACTCACAGAAGATATGCGTATAGCTACTCGCTCAATCATACTCTGCTCATTTATTTTTTGTAAAGATTTAGGGTAGCCAAGGCGATGGCCTGCACCGCCTGCCAGTATAATGCCAGTGGTAACCGGGAATCTCATTTTAATGAAGCCTTCTCTCAAATCCATATAGATATAGTACATTATAACAATTTCAATCCAGCCGTCGGAAGTCATGTTTGTTTTAGTGTTAGCTTCGGTATTGAAGTTATTTTTTCTGCCTTATCAAACAGTTTTTTCGGGTCAGGTCATATGTACTATAATAGATGAGCGGCCGCATACCTGTTTGGGCAACTTCAGCTCGACAGAATACATTAGCAAAATCGAGATGACTGCAGGTATGTACGAACGAATTTAAGGGGCCGGCTTTAATCTTATTAAAAAGGATAGAGGAAAATAGATGACGAAAGGCAGAGAGATACTAAAAACTTTTTGTTCTCAAATGGATGATGGTGGTTGTGGACTCTCAGTTACTGTCGTAGATAACAAGGCTATAAAAATCGAAGGTGATCCCGATTGTCCGACAAGCAAAGGTTTTGCATGTCACCGGGCAAGGGCGGTGTTGGAGCTGCTCTATCATACCGATAGACTGACTCAGCCCAGAATCAGGAAAGGTGAGCGTGGAGATAACAAATGGCAGCAGGTCTCCTGGGATGAAGCATTGGATTTTGCGGCCGGTAAACTCAAAGCGGTTAAGCATGAGCATGGAGCCAATGCCATAGCCCTGGGAACTGGTTCGTTTAAAGGGCTTGAGTCTTTCTTTGCTCACAGGCTTGCCAGCGTTATCGGTACGCCGAACGTGGTAAACGCCTCAAATATTTGCCACCTGCCCCGCGAATTAGGCTATACATATACTTTAGGTTCTCCGTGTTATCCGGATTTGAATTCCATTCCGAAATGCCTGGTGCTATGGGGAATAAACCCTCTGGTTACTAACGCCGGGGGGCTTGGAACGAGGGCTTGGATAAGGAGTGTTTTGAAATCGGGGGCCAGGGTTATAGTGATCGATCCCAAAAAGACAGAACTGGCCGCAAAGGCTTCAATCTGGCTAAAAATTAGACCGGGTAGCGACGCCTATTTAGCAATGGGGCTTTTAAAAATCATTATTGAAGAGAAGCTCTACGATGCCGATTTCACAGCAAAATGGACAACCGGATTGGAAGACCTGCGCCAGCATCTTGCAGAGATGGACCTGGAGAAAATAGGAGCTATCACCTGGATTACTCCGGAAGACATCAGGACAGTCGCTCGCACTTATGCCAGCAACAGGCCGGCTGTACTGCTTCAAGGGAATGCATTGGACCACAATGAAAACAGCTTCCAGGCTTCGCGGGCTATTGCAATTATCAGGGCAATAGCGGGCAATATCGACGTTCCCGGTGGGGATATTCTTCCAACAATGCCCAATATCAAGCGGCCGGGAGATTTAATTCTGGCCGGTATGAGAAAAGAAATCCAGCAGCAAATGATAGGATCTGAATTCAGGATTGCACATAAAAATATGTTTACGCCGAGACAGCTGATTCCAAAATCCATTCTGGAGCAGAGCCCGTACCCGCTCAAAGCGATGCTGCTGTTTGGAACGAATCCCCTGGTGAGTTATGCGGATTCACAAAAAATGTATGACGCGTTGCGAAACCTGGAGTTTCTACTTGTCAGCGACTTCTTCATGACAACTACAGCCGTACTTGCGGACCTGGTTCTTCCTGCCGCAACATTTCTGGAATATGATGAAATTGGTTATTACGGTATTCGACAGGGTGCCATTGTCGCTCGTCCTCGTGTGGTTGCACCTGTCGGAGACTGCTGGTCCGATATAAAAGTTATCAATGAGTTAGGAAAACGGATGGGCTTTGCTGAATATTTCTGGGAAGATGTAGCACAGGCTTTAGATGAAATCCTCAAGCCATCAGGACTCACTTTCGAGCAATTTAAAGAAAAACGCATTCTCAAGAGCGAGCATAGCTACCGAAAGTACGAAATTGGCGGCTTTCATACTCCGTCAGGCAAAGTGGAAATTTATTCGGAGCGACTTAAAGCAATGGGATATTCGCCTTTGCCGGCCTTTAATGAACCTCCTGCCACTTCTTCCAGTTATCCCCTGGTTCTTACCTGCGCCAAGAGCCGGTATTTCTTCCATTCGGCTTATCACAATCTGGAAAGCCTGAGGAAATTTGCCAGTGAACCGGTTGTGGAAGTCAATCCGCTTACCTGTGCCGAAATAGGACTAAATGAAGGTGATTGGGCTTTCATTCAGACAGAAAAAGGCAAAATAAAACAGCGTGTCAGGTTTAATCCTGATCTCGATTCTCGCGTTATCTTTGCCGAATACGGCTGGTGGTACCCCGAGATGAGCAACGACAGCACGGATAATTGGGCGCTAAGCAACCTGAATGTTCTGACTGATTCCAATTCCCCTGCCGAGCCAGCGGTGGGATCAACCTACCTCAGAGGAATCCCCTGCCGGCTGAGCAGGCTCTAAACATATTGCGGGCATATTATTAATACGAGCCATTTACACCTGCGAACATATCTGTCCCGGTTGATGAAAATCGATATCGCGGTTCCGTTAAACCAAATCACTTCCGGGCGACTATTTACGGACGTATGTTTATGGCCTG
>CAZABI010000186.1:0-3397 GCA_964483235.1 uncultured Dehalococcoidales bacterium
GTGGTGGTGGGCAGCCACAACGTCTTCTTTGATTTCGCCATTCATCACAAGAGCTTGACGGTAAACAGAAACAGATTGGGTAATGATATTGATAAAGGGAAGAACTACAAAGATCCTTCTAAGCCCCTTAGCGGCAGCAACATTAAGTAGATAAGCCATTACAGCAGTTGTCTTACCACTGCCTACTGGGCTATCACAGGCATAGATCGGAGATTCGCAGTTAGCCTGACGGCAGGCTTGATAAAATGCACTGCGCAGGCGGGTGCGGTTATCCCGCTTTCCTAAAGTCAAGTCTGATACGTAGAGATCAAGCAATCGGAGTCTCTCAGTTGCATTTATACTTGGCGGAGCAACTGCCTGATAATTATCATAGTGGGATGCGGTATCCTGATGATCAGCATCAACCAGACAAGAAAGTGCTAACCTGAATAGATTCGGCGTGCCCAATACGGAGTTAATGCTTTGTTCCCCATCAAAAGCGAAGCAACTACGATGTGAGTTACAGTATTGCTCCAGGCGCTGATTAGTTGTATCTATAATACGGCTATCTCTCAATACACGCCCTGCGCCATTGTTCCTTTGATCTTGAAAATCAGGAAGACCTGCATGGTGAGCATAAATCAGGCTGGCAGTCAGGAGATTCTGTTGTGAGTGACTAAATACCGCGGCAACACCAGCATCAGCATGATTTAGAGGCAGTGCTTCATGCGCTTTGCCCATTGCCAATACTTTCTGATTTTGTTCATCCAACTTCCCCAGATCATGATATTGAGCAGCTAATACAATTGCATCGATAAGCTTCCCTCTATCACCACGATAATAATTTACCATGTTACTGGCATTAATGATTGCCTGATCGATAACGTGCCTAACATGCTCCTCGTATTTCTGAGAAGGAATGTTCTTATCCTGCCGCGCGCTGTGTGCCAGAAAATCCATATTAGTTCACCAGCATAAGATCCTTGAATGAAGACACCTTTTTCTTTAGATCATCCGGTAATATTTGAGGCTGCTCATAATCCTGCCAATTTTTTGACGGCTTATCCGGTTCGTGCTTCTTGCGTGGTTTGAGTGCATCTATAAGCGCAAAATCAGAGCATGATCCAAGAGGTGAATTATGTTCAATATACCAGGCATGCCGTATCTCAACTGATGGGCGCACGTAAGAAGCAGTGTGAGTGTAAGCATAAGGTATTAATTTTAATAATAATTTAATGTCTTGCGCCGTGCAGCCAGTCTTTATCGCCGCAGTGGGATTCACAAAAAACGGCATGCAGTACACGCCATGCTGGACAATACGGAAACCGAGCGGCGCCATACCACGGTCTTTATCTTTTTCAACACCGGCTTTATTGGTCGTAGTCATACGCTCAATGTAAATTGGAGCAACGGAAATGCCAAGCCCGAATTGGATAACCCCGGTTTTAATGAAATTGGAGACGCCTTTTTCCAAAATAGTATTTCCAAAAACACGCGCATCCCAGTATTTACTTTTAAATTCACTTTCGCCCATTTTTATTATCATTTCCCTGTTGCGGCCGCGCTGCTCCAAAATTTCGAAGTTTGCGTCAGCGAGTGCTGGATTGAATGTTTTAGCTATCGTTACCCAAACGGGTCCATCCTTCTGCTCAACAAGATCGCGGATCTTCCTTTTAAAAGACACCGGGGATATCTCGCCATGTTCGTCTGGCCGCTGACGCGGATCACTTTCCCGGTCTGGATCTCCATTTGGATTAGAAGCTATAACCTCAATAACAAGCAACCCTGTAGCCCGATTAAATTGACTGCTCTTTGATTCCACCTTATTTATCTCCTATCTATTTATTTAAGTCAACAGACTCATCTTCGTCTTTGGAAATCCGACTTAAGTATCCAAGAATCATTTGCGCTTTATCACTATCAAATGTTTGTTTCGGCAACTCTATCTTCGATATCTCATTAGAAACATCCTGGATTTGCCTTAATGACCACTTAGCAATACGATACTCGTCACCCCTCAATTTATCAGCCCAAGCTTTATATATAAGAATTCGCTCGCTAAGCCTGACAAGGCCTTTTTCTGGATTTGTCATTGCTGTGGGCATAATAGCATTGCCGATGAGCTGTGACGGGATATTACCATCACGTACATGTATACAATATTCGCGGTGCAAAAGATCCGATAGTGTTAATAATTGGCCGGTCAGAAAAGACACATTGTGCATATAGCCTCCTTTGTGAATATTCATTTTATATAAAAGCAATCCCAGCATTGATAAAATCAAACTACCATCTTTAATGGCTTGTTCGCTAATTCTGAAACTCCCGTAACGACCATAATGATCTACATGCCCAAGTCCAAGAAGAAGCGGAGTAGCGCTACTCAAAGCGAACTTAAGCGTTTTTTCAACAAGATGGCGATTTTGCCAACCGCGGTCAATGAGTAGTGATATACCTTCTCCGATATGGTATCCATAGATTTCTTCATATCCTTTTTCAGTTTTATTTTTCTCAGCATTGCTTATAATAAAAGACCTGGATAACCAGGACTTATTTAATATTCTTGTGATTTCAACCGGAAAAGGAAGCTCAGGTGTAATCCATGACCCGCCTGCATGAAGCTTTATTTCAGGGATATTTTCGCATCCAGTGCGCCATTCCTCTGCCGCAATAATCAATTGACGGGCTTCGCATTTCTTGCTTACCATGAGCTTTTTTCTGCCCTTATCAGCCTTGGCAAGAATTAAAACTCGAATCTCAGTGCCCATGTTCTTAACGTAGAGTTTTAACGCGCTGATAACTCGTGCAGCGCATGCGATAAATTTAGCTTCAGAGTTGTCACCTGTTTTACCAGCAAAAAAGAGTGCTAATTCTGGTGGGTCTGGGGGTAATGATGATGGATATGCCAGTAAAATAGCTGGAACAGGCTTCTTTTTCCCGGATTCGCGCTTGAATCCGCACGCCCCTGAAACATCCTGCCAGGTCTTACTCTCAAGTTCGCTATTAACAATCCATTCAAGCTTATCTTTCAGTGCCTGACGCAATTCAGTGCCTACATGGAAACTTTGGGAATCTGCCCTTCCATAGCGGTACTGGCAGCGAGACTCGTGATACATTGCCCTCAATTTAATATTGCCAAGCAGCGGCAGTCGAACTTCAGGAAACTTGTTTATTAAGCAGTCGTCATCACAAGGCCATCCAAAAGCATCCTTGCTATACTCATCATTTCTGCTATTCGATTTGAAATCTTGAAGACGTTCATTCATCCATTCAGTCACCCGGAAATGGTGCTGTGGATAAGCATATATAGTGCTATTATCCAAATTCAGAATAATTGTAAAATTACGAATACTTTTTCCTGTCCTAAGTAGTAAGTCAAACCAGCTTTTCGTTCCAGCGGGGTCGCGGGCAATATTTT
>CAZABI010000187.1:0-3393 GCA_964483235.1 uncultured Dehalococcoidales bacterium
ATATATAAAACTTACAGTAACGTTGTTATTACAACATTAATAATTGTAGCAATAGGTGCGGCAGTATTTCTATTCTATTTCACTCAGACGCTTCCCCCTGACAAAGCAATCTGGTATTCGGTGTTTCATTCAATATCGGCCTTTAATAACGCGGGATTCGATCTTTTTGGTAATTATTTGAGTTTCACCGACGTTCATAATAACGTGCTTGTGCTTATTAATAGTGCGGTGCTGATTATTCTGGGTGGGATCAGCTTTATCGTAATCTACGAGATAGTGCGCATGAGGAGGGCCTCTTTGCTCTCACTGGATACCAGGCTTGCGCTTTCAGCCACGGGAATCCTGATTATTGCCGGGTTGATTATTACGTTAATTACCGAGTACGCCAACCAGGCTACGCTGGGACAGCAGGATTTATCGGACAAGTTATTATCATCATTTTTTCATTCGGTCACAGCACGTACGGCTGGTTTTACCACTTTCAACATAGCTTTCATGGCGCCGTATAGCTTGCTGTTTACCATGCTGCTGATGTTTATTGGAGGCGTAAGTGGCTCAACAGCAGGCGGGATCAAGGTAAATACCGCTTCGCTTATAGTTATGTCGGTCATTAAAACTATTCAGGGAAAAGAGCATCCGGGTGTTTTCAACCGCGAATTCTCTGAGAGCCAGATACACAGGGCGATAACTGTTGTAGCCCTTTCACTGGGCTTCATAGGGCTGATAATTCTGCTATTAACCGTGTTTGAGAGAAGTGATTTTCTGTCATTATCATTTGAAGCGGTATCGGCTTTTGGCACAGTAGGATTATCTACCGGTATAACTCCAGGCCTGTCGCTTACGGGCAAAATACTTATTGGTATCTCAATGCTGGTGGGTAGGCTTGGACCGTTGACATTAGTAACATGGCTGGCGCAGCAGGAAAGACCGGAAGTTTGCCGGTTGCCTGCGGATACGATTCGAATAGGATAGGAGAGATACATGAAAAAACAGGTTGCAGTTATTGGTTTGGGCAGATTTGGTTCCAGCGTTGCGATCACCTTAACCGAATTGGGACATGATGTCATGGCTGTTGATTCCAATTCCAGGATAGTTCAGGAGATATCAGAGAAAGTAACCCACGTAGTTCAAGGTGACGCCACAGATGAGCGTATGATCAAGGAGTTGGATATTGCTAATTTTGATGCGGGTATAGTGGCTATCGGATCGAGGATTGAAAATAGCCTTCTCGCTACTATAATACTTAAAAATATCGGGCTCAAATATGTGGTTGCCAAAGCAGAAAACGAGTTGCATGGCGCAATTCTCGAAAAGATCGGCGCTGATATGGTTGTCTATCCTGAGCGTGATATGGGAGCCAGTGTTGCGCATGGTCTTACTTTATCGGACATTAAGGAATATATAGCTGTGGTTAAAAACTATGGCGTGGCCAAAATAGAGATACCGGATTATATGGCCGGTAAGAACATGCAAGATTTGGGTTTCGGCAGGGATAATAAACTGGGCGTGGCGGTGCTTATTCTGCAGCGAGGGCAGGAAATATCGGTAAATCCATGCCTTACCGATGAGCTGATGACTGGCGATGCACTGATCGTTGCCGCCAACGAGGCTGATTTGCAGCAGTTGCTGACCAGCGCGCGTAAAAAATACAGAAACGGTAAAGAGTAATTTGGCAGCTTGCAGGTAAGAATCTGCAGCTAACCGTATTGTTACTTGGATTTTCGGGAGCTCTGTTCCAGGTCTGCCATATTCAATCTGATGATAACTGTATCGCCAACGGTAATTACATCGTCGATTTTAATCTTGTACTTCTTATTAATACCGACGTTTACCACGAGGTGCTTTACCTTGGTTGAAATGAAATCGATATCGATATCAGCAACTTTTCCCAGCTTATTTCCATTTGAGCTTATAACCTCTTTTCCCAGCAGCTTTTTAACCAGCATTATTTCCTCCTTGCCATTTTCCCGAAGATATGCGCTGAAGACCGTTTTTCTATTATACTATTTAGCGTAGGTAAATAACTATAGTGCAATAATATGTTTTACATAATATATGGCGATGATAACTACCGCTGCCACCAGGCGCTGAGCGATTTAAAAGCAGGACTGGGGGATGCAGAGATGCTGGCGGTCAATACCTCGGTCATGGATGGAAGGAAATTGACGCTGAAGGAGTTGACCGGGGTATGTGACGTGGTGCCTTTTATGGCTCCCAACCGCCTGATAATCGTAGAAGGGTTGTTGAAAAGGTTCAGTTCCGCTGACCGGCAGGCGGCAGCTACGGAAAATAATTCCGGCGGTAGCGCGCACGCTAAGGAATGGCAGGAACTGGGTAACTATGTTAAACGAATGCCGCCGACCACCATATTGTTGTTATTCGATCCTGATATAGACGTGAAAGGGCGCAACACCCTGCTGAAAAACTTATCCCTTCTCGCCGATAAGTCGGTGCAGTTGAACGAACTCAAGGGGAAAGAATTGCTGGACTGGATCAAGAGCTATGCGTCGGGTATAGGCGGCAAACTATCGGCGTCGGCCGCCAACCTGCTGGCGGAGTACATCGGCGGTGATTTATGGGCGTTGAGCGGTGAGATCAGCAAGCTGGTCACTTACTGTGAGAGCCGTGAAGTCAGCGAAAAGGACATCCGCGAGATAACCAGCTTTGCCCGTGAAGAGAACATCTTCGCTCTGGTCGATGCCGTGCTGGAAGGCCGCGTTAAAGAGGCGCAGCTGATGCTGCACCGCATGCTGAAATATGGCACAGCCCCGCAGCAGATCCTGGCTATGATCGAGCGGCAGCTTTCCCTGATACTGCGCGTCAAGGAGTGCCAGGGCATACCGCCGCAGGAAATCAGGGAAAAATTGAGCCTGCATCCGCGCTATCCTCTGGATAAGACGCTCAAACAGTCGAAATCGTATACCATACCGCGCCTGCGCAAATCCTTTCACTGCCTGCTGGATACGGACGTTGCTATTAAGACCGGCAGGTACGAAAATGAATTGGCCCTGGATATGCTGGTCATCGACCTCTGCAAGCACCCGTAGCATGTATTTCATTCAGCAGGTATCGACAAACAGGCCGTATTTGGCTAAAATTTGGGTTGAGGTTAAGGGGAAGAATCGGATATGAAGCGGGTACTTGCAGTTGTGCTGGCCGGCGGAGCGAGCGAGCGCTTGAGCGTTCTGGCTGCTGAGCGCGCCAAGCCGGCCGTTCCCTTTGGCGGGAAATACCGCATCATTGACTTTACCCTGAGTAATTGCGCTAACTCGAGTATATACAACGTGGCTGTTCTTACCCAGTTCAATCCCCGCTCGCTGGCGCAGCACGTTGGTGTCGGCAGGCCCTGGGATATGGATCGGGCCGACGGCGGTATTGTGATTCTACAACCCT
>CAZABI010000188.1:0-3393 GCA_964483235.1 uncultured Dehalococcoidales bacterium
CAGGCTGTGAAATAGATGAAAGCCAGCAATGCGATAACGGTACCGATAGAGCCGTAAACCATGTTATATGGCGCGAAATTTTTCACGTACCAGATGAAGGCCACCCGCACGATCTCAAATCCGGCCGCAGCAAGAAGCGCGCCGAGCCAGATATCCCTCCAGCGCGGTCGCCGGCTGGGGATAAACCGGTAAAGCAGCAGAATGACTGCATATGCCATCAACGAACTCAGTACCGTAAATAGTATTTTTACGAAAGCAGTGGACTGCAACAATTTTATAGATGTGCCGGTTAGATTGGTCTCATGTACAAATCTGATGAAAGTAGATGCCCAGACAAAGAATGTAAATACGACAAAAGTGGCAATCACCATGACAATATTGATGAGCCTGCCTTTTAAAAAGGGGACCTGGTCCCTGATACCCCAGGCGGTGTTGAGTGATCTACGCAACGCATCGCAAAAATATGTAGCGCTCCAGATCAGACCGACGATAGCAATTATGCCGGTCAACGCCCGGGCCTCTATCAGACCATTAAGTGTATTTACGATCATATTCCTGGCCACCGGGACCAGGTTGCCCACTGCCATTATAACTTCGTTTTCAAATTCGGGTGATTGCATCACGAAGCCGGCAAGGGAAATAACGGCGAGAGCAAAGGGGAACAGTGAGAAAAGCAAATTGTATGCCACCGCTGCCGCGAGCAGCCCCCCGTTGTCCGAGTAGAAAGCATCAAGGGTTGTCTGCAACAGGTTGACTGACTTGTTCTGTTTAATACGGTCCCATATTTTCATTTCTTCATGTGCTTCTTCAGATAGGCCCGGGCTGCATGATAGCCGCACATACCGTGTACGCCGGCACCCGGCGGAGTCGAAGCCGAGCAGATATACGCGCCTTTTACCGGTATTTCATAGGGTACCAGCCTGCAGGCCGGTCTGCAAAGTATCTGCTTGAATGTAGCTGCGCCGCCCACGATATCGCCGCCAACCAGGTTGGGATTTTCGGATTGCAGAGAGGCCGGGGTGGACAAGGATCGTGCAAGCACCAGCTCTTTAAAACCGGGTGCAAAACGCTCTACCTGTGCCTCAATGGCGGCGGCCAGGTCGGCAGTGCAATTGTTGGGCACGTGGCAGTAAGCCCAGGCTGTGTGTGAACCGTTGGGAGCGCGCGACGTATCGAAAAGGCTGGGCTGCGCCAGAAGGACAAAAGGTTTAGCCGGTATTTTACCCTGCCAGGCATCCTGTTCCGCTGCTGCTATCTCTTCAAATGTACCGCCCAGGTGTACCGTGCCTGCCATTCTGCATTCCCCGGCTTTCCATGGGATGGGCCCAGCCAGCGCCCAGTCAATCTTGAATATACCCGGCCCATATTGATAGCGCGAAAGGGCCCGGCAGTAACCGGCCGGTAAGCTGTTTCCATACAGGGCGGCCACCTGTCCCGGGGAAGTATCCCAAAAAACAGCTTTAGAATCCGGCAGTTCAGCTAATGACCTTACCATGCATCCCGTTACCAGACTGCCTCCCAGTGATTTGTAGTACCCGCTTAAGGCTGAAGTGATACTTCCCGCCCCTCCCCGTGGAATTGGCCATCCCACAGCATGCCCGGCAGCCCCCAGGGCAAGGCCAAAGGCAGCACTCGGGACCATATTCAGCGGCAATACCGAATGTGCAGCTAACCCTGCGAAGAATCCTTTGGCCCTGGCATACTCAAAAGACCGGTCAGCCAGGCCTTTAGCTGAACTAAGCGCTATCGTGCCAAAACGTGTGGATAAGATCGGATGAGGCAGATGCCGGAAATCGCCCAGCAGGATATCCTTAAGTCTGTCCCACTGATCAACCAGTGGCTGCATAAGCTTATGGTAAGCAGGGCCGTCACTGCCCAGTGATTCACAGGTGTCTTTGAGGGAAGAGAGTAGAAGTACAGCAGTGCCGTCATCAAAGGGGTGTGCCAGGGCAGCCGGCGGGAATATCCATTTAAGATTCCATTTAGCAAGCGGAAGGGATGAGAAGAACGGTGAGGCTGCGGCCATGGGGTGGATCGCGCTTCCTGTATCGTGGATGAACCCCGGAAGGGTAAGTTCCGCCGACCTCACGGCTCCCCCCGGTTCGTCATTCACTTCGAAGATGACCGTTTTGAGGCCGCGCCGGGCAAATGTAATTCCGGCCGCCAGCCCGTTGGGGCCGGATCCTATCACAGCCGCATCGAAATCGACAGCCATCATTTCTTCCCGAGATGACCGATGCTATAAAGCGCACTGAGTATCTGCGCGTTCTTGAAGATATTGAAGAACCTTCCCCATTGCAGCGGAGAATCCAGGCATTTTTTACTGAATTGCGCACTGGCAGCACTGCCCACATGTTTGGCCAGTGACTCCAGTACTTGGGTCCAGATGCCCTGTTGTAGTTTGGAACCGGCGATGCGAAAGGCCAATTCGTAAACCGGATCGCTGGCGCGCGCCAGCCCCTGGATTTGCATGATAGTACGTTCACCTTCTTTAAAGGCTTTAAATGTGACCCAGCCCGCTTCAGGATGCCCCTGGGGAGTGATAAAAGTGAACGTCCTTTTATCAGCGTACAGCACCATAACGCCCGTAGCCACCAGTCCGCCCGGTGTAGAGGCATTGATAAGAATAACCTCACCCGGCTGGATACCAGCAGCGGAGGGATAAAATCGGTTCTCCGGTGGCTGGAAGTCAGGGAAATTGGTTTTCATGGTCTGGATTAACTTCTCCGGGGTAAGCCCTGTGTCGGTCAGGTCGACACGGTAAGTTTTTTCCCAGAGCTGGCCGAAGCCCTGAATCGGGCCGGCAGTCCGGCGGCCGGCTACATTGATGTTAATGGCCTGCGGTGGCATGTCCGGCACTCTTAATTTTCGCAAAGGCAGCGCCCATGCCTCGGCATTAGAGGCCTGAGCAGGTTCACGCTCCAGGTTGAAGTGTTCCAAAGCCTGCCCGGCAGTTTTTTCATCGCAGAAACAAGCATCGCGAATAAGGGCAGCGGTGCTGTTGCTGACCTTGTAGGCATCGTCCAGGCCTGTCAAGGAAAAAACGTTGATATAGTCACGGTTCAACCCGGCAGCGAACAGGCTGCAGCGCTTTTTACTGGCAAGGGTGTGCAGTGTCACCAGGACATTGACGCCGGTATTATCCAGCAGGCTCACAGAACTGAAGTCCAGGACAATATTTTTATAGCGTTCTTCAGTTGCTGCCCGGCAATAGCCCATCAACTCGGTTTCCGCTGATATCGTAAACTGCGGATCAAGTACGATGATTGCGGCTTCCTTTCCAACTTTAATTAACCTCATGATTCCCCTCCTTAGACTATGAAAGACCTTGCTGCCGCGCAGTCATATATTAACAGATTTTACTTACTATGAGAGCAGGGGCAGCAATAAAGG
>CAZABI010000189.1:0-3384 GCA_964483235.1 uncultured Dehalococcoidales bacterium
CCTGCTTTTTATACCAGGCGCGTATCTTCTCACGGGCGTGGGCCGTCTTGGCGAAGCCCAGGTCCGGGTTGAGCCAGTCCAGGCTGGGGGCCTTCTCTATTTTACTTACCATAATGTCGACGATATCGCCGTTTTTTAGCTCGTAGTTCAGCGAAACCAGGCGGCCGTTGACCTTGGCGCCGATACAGCGGTGCCCCAGCTCGGTGTGGATGCGGTAGGCGAAGTCGATGGGGGTGGCTCCTTTGGGGAAGGCCTTGATCTCGCCCTTGGGAGTGTAAATGAAGACCTGGTCGGCGAAGATGTCATGCTTAAGAGACTCCAGGAACTCCTCGCTGTCCAGCGAACTTTGCCAGTCGATAAGCTGGCGCAGCCAGGATATCCTCTCTTCAAAATGGAGGTCGGGCTTGGCCCCCTCCTTGTACCTCCAGTGAGCGGCCACGCCGTACTCGGACATGCCGTGCATCTCGTATGTGCGGATCTGTATCTCAATCGGCGTGGTACCCTGCGTAAGGACCGTGGTGTGCAGCGACTGGTAGCCGTTGTCCTTGGGGTTGGCGATGTAATCGTTGAACTCGTCGGTCATCGGGTGCCAGAGATTGTGAATGACGCCCAGCACCTTGTAGCAATCGGAGACATTATTTACCAGCACACGAACAGCGAACAGGTCGTGGATGTCGTCGAAGCTGCGTCCCAGCTTGGTATACTTCTGTATCTTGTTATAAATGCTGTAAATATGCTTGGGGCGTCCTGTGACCTCACCTTCTATTCCCGCCTTACTCATCTCCTCGCTCAATATCTTAACAATGTTCTCAACGAAACCCTCGCGCTGTGCCCTGCGCGTTAAGACCATTTTGGCGATCCGGTGGTATTGTTCAGGCTCAAGGTAGCGGAAGGCCAGGTCCTCCAGTTGCCACTTGACCTGCCAGATGCCCAGCCGGTGCGCCAGCGGCGCGTAGATCTCCAGTGTTTCCTGCGCGATCGCGCGCCGCCTTTCCGGTGGTAGCGCGCTCAGCGTGTTCATATTGTGCAGCCGGTCGGCCAGCTTGATAAAAACCACGCGCATATCCTCGGCCATGGCGATGAGCATCTTGCGCAGGTTCTCAGCCTGGGTCTCCTGGTCGGATACTATGGCTTCGCGTTTCCAGGCCACTCTACTCAGCTTGGTAACGCCGTCCACCAGCCTGGTTACCTCGGGGCCGAACTTTTCATTGAGCTTTTTCAGCGGAATGTGGCAATCCTCGGGGACGTCATGCAGCAGGGCGGCGGCGAGTGTGGAGGCGTCGAGCTGGAGGTTGGCCAGTGTTATAGCAGTCTGGAGCGGGTGTTCCAGGTAGGGGTCGCCGGATTTACGCTTCTGGCCGTCGTGGGCGGCCAGCGCATATTGATAGGCAGCCTCTACGAGGCTGACCTTTTCTGGAGGCAGGTACTCCCTGGCCTTTGCAAACAGAGGGGAAGAATCCATACGTTCACCGGTTCAACTTTATGATACGCTATGCGTATTACCTGTGGCAAATGATTTCCGTAATGTGATTTTTGTCATTTGCGCATCTGGCCGCATGGCATTATTATATTGGTAATTAACGGATGTTAAAGCCAAGATTGCTGGTGGGGCAAGCCGTTAAAATAATTAACGAAAAACCTGGAGGTACAATAATCAATGAAGACTGTAAAGCTTTGCCGTGAAGGTTCATGCTGCCCGGCAGTATCCGTATTTGAGGACAGGGTTGAGATCGGTGAAGATGCCAATACCTGCACCCTGACCCGCGACGAGTTCGAGATCCTGAAAGAGAAGATCCTCTCCAAAGAGATTTAATACCGTATCTGCAGGGACGGGTCTTTAGACCTGTCCATCTCGTGGGCGAGGCTGAAGTCCTCGCCCCTACAAGTAGCATATGAATAAGCCCGCCTTCCCACCAGGCGGGCTTATTTTTTACCCTTAGACCCTATACGCCAATTTGAAGTTAATTGCGAGTAGCAGTATGCTTTATGACCGTAGGGACAGTTGTAGGGACGGGTCTTTAGACCTGTCCATCTCATGGGCGAGGCTAGAGTCCTCGCCCCTACAGCTCTTATCTCACAGGAAAGGGCCAATAATGACAACCTCAAAATATGATGAGCTCAACGCTATCTTTTTACCCCGCAATGCCGTGGTGATCGGCGCTTCGCCGCGCGACAACTTCACCAATTGCCTGATGAACACCAGGATGAGAGACCATCTGTACATGGTCAATCCCAACTACCAGGAGGTGAAGGGCAGGAAGTGCTACCCGAGCGTACGCGATATCGAGGAACCGCTGGACTACGGTGTGATAGCCGTGCCGGCCAGGCTGGTGCTGAAAACGGTGAAAGAATGCATCGAAAAAGGGCTTAAGGCGGTGCACGTATTCACTTCAGGTTTCGGGGAGACCGGCTTGCCGGAAGGCATCGCTCTGGAAAAAGAGCTGGTATCCCTGGTCAAAGGTAAGATTAGGCTGATCGGGCCGAACTGCATGGGCATCTACTGCCCTAAATCCGGCCTGTCGTTCAACATAGAAGGCACGAATGAAGAAGGCAGCATCGGAGTGATCGCGCAGAGCGGCACCTTTGCCCAGGCTTTCATCTACTCCGGGCGTAGCATGGGATTTAAAATGAGCAAGGTGGTGAGCTACGGCAATGCCGTTGACCTGGACTGCCCGGATTACCTGGAATACCTGGCTGATGATCCGGACACAGCGGTTATCGCCCTGTATATTGAAGGTACGCAGCACGGCGCGAAGCTTAAGTCCGCGCTGCAATATGCCGCGAGTAAAAAGCCGGTAATAGCGTTAAAGGGCGGAGTAACGGATGAGGGCGGAAGGGTAGCGGCGTCTCATACGGGCGCGCTGGCTGGCTCGGGCAATACCTGGTCCTGCATGTTTAAACAGGCGGGTGTAGTCCAGGTTGAAGATTTCGACGACCTGTTGAACACCACGCTGGCGCTCAGCCTGATAAAGCCGCCGCGCGGCAGGGGGGTGGGCATAGTCACCTATTCCGGCGGTTTCGGCGTGGTGCAGAGCGATATGTGCATCAAGGCCGGATTGAAGGTACCCAGGTTCTCGGACGGGGCCATCGCCGGGCTGCGCAAAATTGTACCCGCCGCGGGAACCATGCTGGGCAACCCGCTTGACTCCTGGCAGCTATTCTATAACTATACCGGGCAGGGCGGCACGCTGGCAGATGTTATCAAAATCATCGCCGCAGAAAAAAATATCCACTCCATCGTGCTGCAGTTCGATGTGATCAAGTGGATGATTCGCATGTGGAGGGATGATGTCAGGCAGAGGATGGAAGCCGTCGCCGACAATTTCCTTGAAGGCTGCCGCTACGCCCGCGAAGTAGCGGGCAAACCGGTCATAATCTGCATAT
>CAZABI010000190.1:0-3383 GCA_964483235.1 uncultured Dehalococcoidales bacterium
TTTGTCCATAACGAGCATGCCGCACTGAGAGCAACGAATGAATTCCACGCTGCAAATTCTACAGAACGGCGCCGGCTCTTCAATTATTTCTACCTCACAATACGGACATACACAGCACTTACGCTGTAACCCTTTTTCAGGTTCATCCTGTTTATGTTTCGCAGGCATGTTCATCCTCCTCGGGTTCCTCGGTGTCGGTTAATCCCGGGATATCCATTTTATTTTTAACGGCGTAGTCCCTGATAGCCTTGCGCAGAGCTTGAGCACCCAGGTTTGAACAATGGTACTTATTCTTGGGTAGCCCTTCAAGCTCTTTAGCTACCATAGCCGGCGTCAGCGCCAGAGCTTCTTCCAGGGTCTTGCCCTTAGCCATCTCGCTGACTATGCTGGATACTGCTATTGCTGCCCCGCAACCGAAGGTTTTATACTTAACATCCTCAAGCTTGTTATCCTTCACTTTTATGTAAAATGTCATCATGTCGCCGCAGACAGGGTTGCCGACTTCACCTATCCCATCCGGGTCAGATATTTCACCCACGTTCTGCGGATTCATAAAATGCTGCATAACCTTTTCACTATATACAGGCATTTAACTAACCCCCTGTTCCTTCTGGTATTTGGAATACAATGGAGACATCTGTCTTAACCTGTCCACTACGGCCGGCAGCTTCTCCAGCACATATCTAACATCATCTTCCGTATTGCTCAGTCCGAGTGTAAACAATGTCGATCCCTGAGCCAATTCGTGCGATATGCCCATAGCCAGCAGAACATGCGAAGCCTTAAGTGCCCGGGAAGTGCAGGCCGAGCCACTGGCCGCAGCAATACCATGGCTGTTTAGCAGCATTAAAATCGCCTCCCCCTCAATAAAATTCAAACAGAAACTGGCATAATGTGGCAAACGCTCCGTCGGATGTCCTGTGAGTATAGAATGCTCTACGTTGCTAAGTACGCCCTTTATAAGAATATCCCGCAGGTTGCTCAGCCGTTTCATTCTTTCCGGCAAATCCCGAGCTGCGATTTCAGCCGCCTTACCTAATCCCGCAATGGCCGGCACATCTTCCGTCCCCGGCCGCCTGCCGCCTTCTTGTATCCCGCCTTCCAGCATGGGCAAAATACGTACACCCCGCTTCACCCACAGGGCGGCACTACCCCTTGGGCCGTAAAATGGATTACCAGCCAGGCTCAGTGCATCTACACCTATCTCTTTCACATTTACCGGAATAGCACCCACGGCGGCCACTGCATCAGTATGAAAAACAGGACCACTCCTGGGCAAACGTCCGGCAATTTCAGCCAGTGGTTCGACGGTACCCACTTCACCGTTGGCACACATTACCGATAGCAGCACTGTATCTTTGCGTATGCTACGAATAACCTCGTCGGGATCTACAACACCGTATTGATTCACCGGTACTAAGGTAACCTCAAAACCGTCTTTTTGCAGGCTACGTGCCGAGTTCAAGACTGAGAAATGCTCGATGGCAGAGAGGACAATATGCTTACCTTTTTCAGCACTGGCCATGGCTAATCCTTTAATAGCAAGATTATTCGACTCGGTGCCGCTGGATGTAAAAATTATTTCTTCCGGGATTCCTCCTATCAGGGTCGCGACCTTATCCCGGGCTTCTTCAACCGCGTCCCTGGCGCCGTCACCCCAGGCATGCAGGGATTGTGGATTCCCAAAAACCTCACCGAGAAAAGGCAACATAGCATCCCTGACTTCGGGTAAAAGAGGGGTTGCCGCCACATGGTCCATATAGACCTTTCTTATCATTTTCCACCTCTCAGAGGTCCCAGGTTCGATACCGTGTATCCCCTACAAATTGATCATCCTGTCCACTGCTTTATTGGCCCTCACCCTCAACTCCTCCGGTACTTTCACCTGCGGGCTCATCTCCTCCAACGACCACAATACTTTTTCAAGCGTTATCTTTTTCATATTGGGGCAGATGGCTTTATTATTCGCTGCTACAAAGGTCTTGCCCGGGTTTTCCTTGCTCAACCTGTGCAGGATTCCGATCTCCGTAGCAATTATAATCGTTTTCACCTCGGATTCGCGTGCAAACCGTATCATACCACCGGTGCTCAGCACCTCGTCAGCAGCTTCTCTCGTCTCCGGCCTGCACTCAGGGTGTACCAGCGCCACGGCACCCGGATGCTTTTCCTTTTGAGTGAGAATATCTTCAGGCTGAATTTTTACGTGCGTTGGGCAGTATCCCGGCCACAGTGTCATCGGCCTGTTTGTCTTAGTAGCTACATAATGCCCGAGATACTGGTCAGGCACAAAGATGATTTCACCTCCAGGCAGGCTTTGCACAACCCTGACGGCATTCGCCGATGTACAACAGATATCGGATTCGGCCTTAACCGCCGCTGTTGAATTCACATAGCAGACCACCTGGGCTCCAGGCATTTCCTTCTTTTTCTTGATCAATTCCCCCGCGGTGATCATATCCGCCATGGGGCAACCTGCACTATCATCCGGAAGTAACACCACCTTATCCGGGGATAAAATGGAGGCGGTTTCAGCCATGAAATGAACTCCGCAAAACACAATGACTTCAGCGTCTGTCCGCGCTGCTTTCTGGCTCAGCTCGAGTGAATCACCTGTGAAGTCTCCAATGTCCTGAACATCAGGACGCTGGTAATTATGCACCAGGATGACAGCTTTGCGCTGTTTTTTCAAAGCCTGAATCTTATCTATAAGCTCTTTGTTTTTATCGTCTGTTCTCATGATTGCGCCTATACAGCACTACTATTTCTACTTGACTTTTTTATAGCGTTCGGCGATCTCAATAACCATTTCAGTTACGCTTACGGCGCTTTCACCTACCAGCATAAACAACGGCTCCTTGCCCCAGCCATCACCCTCGTAAAAGACCGAGGGTACCTTCCCAAACTGCCTGAGCATTGATTTCACCTTCCAGGGCATTGATTCTCCATCTATAGCGGAAACCTTTTCCGGTTCTTTAGTACGGTCGATCCACCCGAATGCCAGGCCTTTTTCCCGTGCATATTTCTTCACAACTTCAATTATTTTCGCATCGCATTTAAAGTTGATACCGGCGTTTATCTCCTTGCTATACTTACGCACCTCGATGACCAGCCTGGCCATATGGTCGGATGCTCCCCATTTAGGTAATCCCGACGCATACGGGTACCCGTTGACTACCGTGATCCTTCCGTCCACAGCGGCCACATCACGTCCTGATTTCGCGCCGGGTAAGGCATAAACGATATTGACCCTTACCTCGGGCATGAGATAGGAGAATTCTCGACAGGTCTGAAGTATGGTCACTGCTTCAAGCACGTTGCCAAGTATCTGTTCACGCTCAGCCTTCTTAGTCAACTCACGTCTCCTCGTATTTTCATATAGGCAG
>CAZABI010000191.1:0-3334 GCA_964483235.1 uncultured Dehalococcoidales bacterium
CAGTAAATTCATTGTCTCTGAGAAAAGAAACAAGGCTATCATCCGACAAGGTTAGCCTATCGCTGTCTACTAACATATCTTTTCCCCTTTTTTACCACTTTTTACCACTATGTCCCATTTTAAGCAGTTTATTTCCCACTTGTCAATAGGTTTTAGGGGAAAGTTTTTGAGTCCTTAGTAAGCTTTGGAATTTAGATTGACAAACAAATTGGTTATTAAGCGCAATATGTAGTGTTGGTTGTTGTGTTAAACACAATATATTGTTATCAAATACGTTATTAGTACATTATAGTCAGTAAGAAGATATTTAAGGCCATTTTGTCCTTATGCTTGGTTATGGTAAAATAACTTGCTTTTGTTCGAGACTGAGTCAGATATAATTATGAAACGCATAGATGTTCTTACATTATTCCCAGAGGCTTTCTCGGGATTTCTAGATCATAGTATCGTCGACAGAGCACGGCAGAAAAACATAGTTGATATTCAATTGCATGATATTCGTGGATATACACACGACCGGCACCATACTGTTGATGATTACCCCTACGGCGGCGGCGCAGGCATGGTAATGAAACCGGAGCCTATATTCGAAGCTGTGGAGGATGTTAAAAACATCACCGGCGCTCAGGATATACCGGTAATCCTCCTGACTCCGCAGGGTGAGCTTTTTACTCAGAATACTGCCGAAAAACTGGCAGAAATGAAAAATATGATTCTGGTCTGTGGTCACTATGAGGGAATAGACGATAGGGTAGCAGAACACCTGGCAACCCGTGAAATCAGCGTGGGTGACTACCTGTTGAGTGGTGGTGAACCTGCGGCGATGATGATAATTGATTGTGTCGTGAGGTTAATGCCCGGTGCCATCGGTTCCAGCGATTCGCTGATTGAGGAGTCTCACAGCTGCGGTCTATTGGAATACCCTCAATTTACCCGGCCTCCCGAATACCGCGGATGGAAGATCCCCGATGTGCTTCTATCCGGAAACCATAAGGAAATAGCGGCTTGGAGGCGTCAGCAAAGCATTATAAGAACGGCAAGCAGAAGGCCGGACTTACTACAGAAGGCAGTTTTAACTGATCAGGACCGAAAGACAATTAAATCAATTCGGTCTACCAACAATTAAATATAATTATTTATAGGAAAGGGTTAAACATGGATATCAAGTCGGTAAATAAAATAAAGGTCAATCCGAATGTGCCGAAGCTAAGCCCGGGAGACAATGTCAGGGTTACGTTTAAAGTAAAAGAGGCTAATCGCGAGAGGCTGCAAACTTTCCCGGGCTTGGTCATTAAAATGACGCGTAGTATTAGCGGTGGTAACTTCACGATCCGTAAAGTTACTTCCGGCATTGGAGTAGAACATACGTTCCCGCTGGCTTCTCCCCTGCTGGAAAAGGTGGAAGTTGTAAGGCATGGCAAAGTACGCAGGAGCAAACTTTATTACATAAGGCGGCTGAGTACTAAAGAAGCCAGGCTCAAAGAAAGGCGGGAGCGGGTACATACGGAGTCGACCACGCTTGCGAAAACTGAAGAAGCGCCTGTAGTTACTGAAGCTGCCGACGCGGTCACTGAAAAATAATAAACTGAATGAAATATGCTGAAGTGGCTGTCAATGCCCCTGGCGGCCACCTGCATTCTTTTTCATATTCCACACCTCCATCAATGGTGGTTAAGGTCGGGCATGCCGTGTGGGTGCCCTTCGGTCCCAGAACCGTTCAGGGTATTGTTATCCATGTTTCGGATTCATCTTCATATCCTGAAACCCGGGAAATAATCAGCCTTATCTATCCACAGATACTCGTAGAGCCAGGCAGGATTGAACTGGCGAAATGGATTGCTGAGTATTATCTGTCTCCTGTGTTTGATGCGGTGGCGTTGATGTTACCCCCCGGTTTTGAACGCAGAGTAATCATCAATATACGGTTGAACGATATGTTTTTAACGGAAGAAAAGCAGCCGGATTTAAATGATTTCATTACATATATAAAAGGTAAAGGCGGCGTGGCCGACTTGCACGATCTTGAGAAAAGTTACGGGAAAAAACAATCGTCAAGCCTTATTAAGAATCTGCTGGATAACGGGAGGATTGAAAAGACTTACGATATAGAATCGGAGAGGGTTAAACCTAAATTAATCGATTACGTGAAGCTCAATTGCTTATTGAATCAAGCTGAGGACATAGTAAATGGACTTAAAAAAAATAAACTGGTAAAACAGGCATACATACTTGAATTGCTCGCCGGTAGTAACGGCCAAATGCCGCTGGCTGAAATACGAAGGAAAAAGGGCGTTAGTCGTGCTGCTTTAAATCGGTTATTGGAGCAGGAGTTAATATCGACCATTGAGGTAAATATAAAACGTGATCCATTGGCAGGTAAGGTATTACCACTTGAGTTTCCAGTATCATTCACGGATGAGCAGCAGTCTGCCTGGAACGCGATGAAGCAAGCCATAGTCGACGGTAAGCGAGACCAAAATGCTCACGCGTTTATGTTGCATGGAGTTACAGGAAGTGGCAAAACAGAAATATATTTAAAGGCTCTGTCCGTAACAATTGAGCAGGGGAAAAAAGGTATTTGCCTTGTTCCCGAGATAGCGCTAACTCCCCAGATTATTGAAAGGTTTTATGCCAGGTTCCCGGGAAAGGTAGCAGTTTTACATAGCCGACTTTCTGTTGGCGAGCAATATGACCAATGGCACAGTATAAACAGGGGAGAATATGATGTAGTTATCGGATCAAGAAGCGCAATATTTGCACCGCAACGTGATCTTGGATTGATTATTGTTGATGAAGAGCATGAATGGGCCTATAAACAGTCTGCGCCTGTCCCTCGGTATCATGCAAGAGATGTAGCTTGTAAACTTGCAGAGTTAAACGGGGCGGTCTTAATACTGGGCAGTGCGACACCTGATGTGCAAACCTATTATAAAGGTCTGTCCGGTGAATATAAGATAGTTGAATTGAAAGAGCGTGTTGGGCCCTCGGGCATATCCCAGTTACCGGAAGTGACTATCGTTGACATGAAAGCTGAGTTGAAATCCGGTAACCGGGGATTATTCTGCAGGCTGTTAAAATCACAGATATCCTCCACTATTGAGAAGAACGAGCAGGTAATTCTCTACATTAATAGACGCGGGCAATCCACTTTTATCGAATGCAGGGATTGTGGCTATGTTAACAGTTGCAAGCGTTGTTCTGCACCTTTAACTTACCATGCTTCGAGTAAACGTCTTATTTGTCATCACTGTAGCAGATCCTATCGATTATCAACCATTTGCCCGGAATGCTCAGGCAATAAATTGAAATTCCAGGGAGCCGGGACTGAACGGGT
>CAZABI010000192.1:0-3284 GCA_964483235.1 uncultured Dehalococcoidales bacterium
CGATGCCATCGCGGAGAAGACCGGTTTGGGGCAGGTGTGGGTGGGCATGGTACTACTGGCTACGGTTACCTCGCTACCGGAGCTTATTACTGGCATCAGCTCCGTTGCCCTGCTGGGGAAGCCAGACTTAACTGCTGGTGATCTTTTTGGGTCTTGCCTGTTCAATCTGGCTATTATTGCGCTCGCTGATATAATCTATCGTCGGGGTCCTGTGCTACATAGCGTACGTGAGGGCGTTGCGTTCAGTGCTACGGCGAGTGCAATGCTTATTTCCCTTGTCGGTGTATCCATGTATGTAGCACAAAATATATTCCCATTTGCAATATTAAACTACATTTCGTCCTTTTCAATCGTGATTTTTGGTGCGTATCTTATCATCCAGTGGCTGCTCGCTCATTTTGAGAAAAAACAACAGGTCAAACTTACTGAGATTGAAAAGGTAACTTCAAGTCATGAGCATCTATCCCCAAGACGAACGTATGTGGTTTTTTCTATATCTGCCCTGGCTATCATCGGTTCAGGTATATGGTTGAGCTTCATCGGAGATGAGATATCTAAGATTACTGGGCTGGGAGCCGGCTTTGTAGGTACTCTGTTTCTTGCCATAGCTACATCGTTGCCTGAGATAGCAGTTACTATTGCAGCAATACGCATGAAGGCTGTAAATATGGCAATCGGCAACGTGATAGGTAGCAATTTGTTCAATATGGGTGTTATCCTGTTTGTGGATGATCTGTTCTATACGAAAGGCCCGCTTCTGAGCAACATATCCTCAGATCATATTTTTACCTCTCTCATTGTTGTGCTGATGACCTGTGTGGTTATCATGGGAATTATTTACCGGCCGAGGCATTGGCCACGTGCAAAGATCGGTATTGATACTATTGCCCTGATGCTTCTCTATGTGGGTGCGTTTTTGGTTTTGTTTATGTTAGGTCGAGGTTAGTCTGAGAAGTAATCTGGTCTGGGACTCAGGATTTAACTGCATTCGATAGGATGTTGCCAGAGCTTATCAGCCAGGGTCCATAAGACTAGTCCTACCATCTTTGGTGGAGGTTTTTTCTGTAACCCGCACTTCGTCTTTATCATTCCCTTTCCCGATGTCGTTATCACTTCAGCCAAGCGATCAGCAGTAAAACCCTCAGCTACATCTTTTTGCAGCACGACGTTTATGTAATTGAAATGGAACCAGGTTACTCGATTTACTCCCGGTACCGCTAGGACCATGCAAAAATCCATAGCAGCGTCTGCGATAAGTGCCCGCCGCGCCACTTTCCATCGAGCCGTACCTGGCTCATGTACAGACTGCAGGGTCCTCAATGTAATCAGTCCAAGGACAAAGGACAGGGTAAAAAGAAAATAAAAACCGGTAAGCTGTATTTCGCCCCAGCTAATGCCCTGTAGAGGAGCCATCCACGATAGGTCCAGTTTGACCATGTGCCCGGTGAAGAAATCAGCCAGGAAGCCCCCGGCGAGCATACCAATACCGGTGCCTGCACTGTCAGCCAGAGAGGCACCTGAGGTGTAAGATGTAGCCTGACCTTGTGGTGCCAGTTTCAGACTCAAGGCCTCTTCTGAAAGGAGTATGCTTGCCATAGCTATTCCTTCGAGAACATGCAGGATTACGAGTAGAGGGATGAGAAGAGCACTCTGCCCCTGTATAACGACAATAGACCAGCCCAGGAGAACCAGCAAAAATAAAGATGTGCTTGAAGACATGATAACTTTGCTACCAAACCGGTCTGAAAGTGGCCCCCAAAAGTGAAGAGATATGACAATGAATATCTCTGTAATAACAGCGAGTATTATTACTATTAAGATGGACAGGTTTAAATCCCTCAGCATGAAAACCTCGAAAAAGGGGAAGGCCATGCTTGAAGCGAATCCCCAGAACATCAAGAATTTCATTAACTGCCGGTAATTCCGGTCTCGTAACGGGGTAGTCACAGCCTGCAAGAAAGGGGGCCTGGGGCCAGCTACAGGTTGCATCATAGGTTCCGGAACATATGCAGTAAACGCAGGACTAGCCAGACCGAAAAAGACCAGCCCTATCAGAAGAACCCAGCTGTAGCCAAGAGCCCCACCACCTACTGCATCCCAATAATCAAGGAAATAGGCAGCGCCCAGTCCTAAGGCTATCGAGACAATTGTAGCTAATGAAAGCCGCCTGGCAAAATAGCGGCCAATTATTTTTTGAGGGATCAGGTCACGCAGCCAGCTACTCCAGCCGCAGTTGGAGAAAGCGTTCAGTATCCCCCGGACTGCCATCAAACCTATGAGCATGGAAACTGCAGCTGCACCAGGTATGGCAATGAACCAGGGAAGCAGAGCGATAGGGACCCACAATAACTGTGAAATAAGCCATGTAGTGAAGACAACAATTTTACGGCGCCGGAATTTCTCAATGATCCATACTGCAGGTATCTGAAATATATCGGTGATCAAGGGGATACTTGCCAATATGCCTATCTGAAAGTAGTTAGCGCCCAGTACCAGCGCAAATGCGACGAGAAAAGCGCTGCTCGTTATACTGGAGAAGCCGGTTGAGGCCATGCACTCCAGGGTCAGAACGCGCAGACCACGTCTCGTTTCGTCACGAGAAAGAGTTGTTTTTGGCAGGAAAACAGTCGGTAATCTCACATTAAATAATTATGGACAGCACTTAATCGAGGCATAGCTGCCTTTCATCTTGATTGCATGCAGCGAAGATGTATTAAGGGGAAGCAGGGCTGTTATCGGCAGAAATCTCAGAACACCCGAAGTTACTTCTCCTGAGAATATATCTGTCTTTTCATGGGAACCCTCTTGACCATTTGTTACGTTGTTCTTAGATTAAATCCCCTGCGCTTGCCCTTTCTAAAGCACCCAAACTAACGAGAGCCGGCATAGCATGGGGACTTTTACGGCTTCATAGTTTTAGTTCAGGCTTAAGCACAGGCCAGCAGGATATAACCTTTTAAAATATCGAATACCGGAATTTTCAGGATCAATAATGAAGCTAAAAGACCTGGATTCCTGTCAAGTAAATTGTTGCACGATTGTACCACTTTACCCCCACATTATCAAGATGTACACTTATAATGTTCAGTACTATTGCTGCAGCATAGGAATACCAGAATGGACGCAACAAATATTAATTCAAACGCTGGAAAATTAAAGATAGGAAAGACTGACTGGGGTGGACCAGTGACCCCCTGTGTGCTGTGGCTAGATTTGATCGTGGACTATCCTCGCATGTTTGAGGCCACCCCTACCTGTCCAGGATGTCCAACCAGCAACCTAGC
>CAZABI010000193.1:0-3274 GCA_964483235.1 uncultured Dehalococcoidales bacterium
CATCGTAAGGTAATTGCTCGCGGCGTTCCACCCATGAGTGATAATAGGCCTTTATCTCGTCCAGATCATGGCACCTGACGATATTCGGGTTAATCTTGAAACCGAGGGATTCTAAATATTGCATGATTTCCCAATGCGTGGGCGGCGTTTCCTTGCCTTCGGACCATCCCAGGGCATAGATAAAGATATCAAGCGGCCGTTGTGCTGTGATCTTGGGATGGAGTTGCCTGACGGATCCGGCGGCGGCATTACGAGGATTGGCGAAGAGCGGCATCTCTTCCCTGGCCCGTTCCTCGTTTAATTTTCTTAATCCCTCTTTAGGCAGGTAAGTTTCACCGCGGACTTCGAACCTTCGCGGCGCATCCGGTGGAACCGAAAGGGGAATACTGCGGATGGTCTTTAAATTCTGGGTAATGTCTTCTCCCTGGTAACCATTACCACGTGTTGCGCCTGTTATCAGTATGCCGTTTTCATAAGTCAGCGCCACGGCAAGGCCGTCTATTTTTAATTCACATACAAAATCAATCTTCTGGCCGGGTAGCAAACCCGATATCCTTTTATACCAGGCGTCAAGGTCTTCATCGTTGAAGGCGTTGGCCAGGCTCAGTAGAGGCCGGGGATGGTTGACAACGCCAAAGGCCTCGATCGGCTCGGCGCCTACGCGCTGGGTAGGCGAATCAGGAGTGATAAGTTCGGGGTAAGCGTCTTCGATTTGCTTCAACTCCCGCATGAGCGCATCGTATTCAGAGTCGCTAATTTCCGGACTGTCGAGCACGTAATAGCGGTGATTGTGATAATTAAGCTGTTGCCTCAGTTCCGTTACCCGTCGTTTAGCCTGTTCGATATCCGCCATATCTATCCTGAAAAATATTGCTGTTTCTGAAAATTATAGCATTTAATACGGCTGACTTTTAGGTACGGTTTTACCATGACAGGCCATTGTGTCATAATCATCATGAAAAATGAGAAAGGGGGAATGTTGATGAAAATCTATGATATAAGCGTGCCCACTGAAGATAGCCCAAGCGAACCTGTGCCTTTAAAAGTGGAACATAAGGCACATGCGCAAAGCCTGCCGGTAATTGAGATGTTCCTGGGAGGGAAGAAAGAAGACCTGGCGGATGGCCTGGGTTGGGCAGATGATGCGATTACCCTTGGCGCACATTCGGGAACACATGTAGATGCACCCTGGCATTATGCTCCGACTTCGGAGGGTAAAAAGGCCAGGACGATTGAAGAGATGCCGCTAGAATGGTTCTACCATGACGGAGTAGTCCTGGATATGAGACATAAGCCGCAGGGTTCAGGTATAACAATTGATGATGTGAAGGGTGCGCTGCAAAAAATACACTATAATCTGAAACCCTGGGATATCGTGATGATACAAACCGGCGCGGATAAGCTATGGGGAAAACCGGAATATTTCTTCGCCGGGTGCGGCATGACTGAAGCCTCCACACTCTGGATTATCGAACAGGAATGCCGTGTCATGGGCATTGATGCCTGGGGCTGGGACAGGCCGTTCAATGCTATTAAAGAGGAATTTGAAAAAACCCACGATAAAAGCTTGATGTGGACGGCGCACAAAGTGGGAATCAAGAAAGAGTACTGTCATATTGAGAAACTGGCTAACCTGGATAAACTGCCGAAGCCATTCGGTTTTAAAGTCGCATGTTTTCCGGTTAAAGTCACCGGGGGAAGTGCTGGTTGGGCCAGGGTTGTGGCCATATTCGAAGACTGATAATAAGCGGATTTATATTGCGTAAAGAAAGGTCACCCCGCTGGCATACAATATATTCCATCATCAGTACCATTATTGAAGAGGCGGCGATAGCCGCCCTGATACTCTGGGTACTGCCGCTGTTTGACATAAATATTCCTCTCTGGGGATTACTATTAATACTAATTGCCTTTGCAGTTTTCTCCTATATTACATACAACATCGGCCACTCGACTATGTCTTACAGGGAAGTAAACGCGCCGGAGTCCATTATCGGCAGCGAAGGGGTTGTAGAATCGGAACTCAATCCCGAGGGCTATGTCCGGGTAGTGGGTGAGCTCTGGAGGGCAACTTCAGATATCTCATATGTGCCCAAAGGTACGAGCGTGATAATAACGGGTATAGATGGATTAAGGATCACTGTGCGTAAGAAGTAACAGGAAGCTTAGAAGTTAAACGACTTACTGCCCTACGCTTTGAGTGGCAGGCATATATCTGATCGTCCCTTTATACTCTGTCTTAGCAATTGCCTTCTGTATATCGGGCACATCCATGAGAGAACTGGCGATCCAGATCAGTTTTATCTGTGAGCCCGGTATTAATTTTTTCACAATAGGGTCAAAGTCCTGGGGGCCTAATTTATAATATTCGATGGGGCCTATTTCGTATCCTTCTACGAGCGAACGCTCTTTCAAGTTTTCCAGAATACTTCTGCCGTTATCAGAATCGAGTACCAGGAATGCCGCATAGTTCTTGGCGGGATCATATGTTGCGGTAGAATCAGGGATATTAGTACAAGCAACATGTGCGGCGGCAAACAGAACAATGGTAATAAATAAAAGAAAAATTCGCTTATAAGGCATACTATCTCCGTCTATTTAATTAAAATGATGAAACCTATTATATTTACGCAGCACATATTGAGTCAAAAATGCAGATTACTGGACTGATTGCTGAATTAATTAACTAACTGTGTTTTTAGTTGTTCACCGGGTTGCTCAAGTTGGTAAATACGTACGACATAAATGTAAAATTGATGTTGTGAGATATTATCTATTCTGTTTACAGCTTATCACAGATAACTGTGAAACTTTTCAGGCCTGGTCTTCATTCAAAAGTAGTGAGCAGTTTTTCGAGCTTTTTAGGATCGAACCTTTGCTTAGCTAAGGGTGTGGTGTGGATAATACTCAAGCCCTGTTCAAATGCGGGCCGGTTGTTGCGGTAGATAATACCTATTGGTATCTTATCGCCCCATTGCTGTGCCCGTTCGAAGGCTGTAATTTTATTAAATAGATCATACCCTTTATCCTCTTCGAGCTTATAAATACGCTTACTATACCATTCTTGTGTGTTGACATGATTAAATGAGACACATGGTTGAAGTATGTCAAGAAAGGAAAAGCCGTCATGAAGTATGGCCTGCTTGATAAGTCCGGCCAAGTGTTCAATTTCGCCGGAGAAACCGCGGGCAACAAAGCTTGCATCGCTGGCGATAGCAAGTAACAGGGGATTTAACGGTTGAGACGCACCCTCAGGTATTGTTTTGCTTACCAT
>CAZABI010000194.1:0-3267 GCA_964483235.1 uncultured Dehalococcoidales bacterium
CAATTCTTTATCGTCGGGATGACCGAATAACCATACGGTTAACCAATTCATAAGTAGCGCAGATACAGGAACTGTAACTACACCCCAAATCCATGATTTTGTCATGATGCCAACTAAAACAGCCACAACTATAGGGACAATAATAAGCAAGACAAACTTCATCGTTAAATCCTACTGCATTTCATATCCGATATTATACTCCCCGTATGAGAAATGGCAACACATAGTGGCTATCAAAACCAGTGCTATGAATCCGAAATTCTGCCAGACACGCCCTCCATTCCACACGCCCCGATTATTTCTAACTTTCTGACCGGGACACCTGATTTAAGCGTAATCAGACAAAGGCCTTACCAGTCCCTTGCTCTATTTACACTTAGCTTTTTTCTCAGATACCATTGTTATGAAAGGCAAAACTCATCCAGAAAATATTCTTGATGAGTTTTGGGCGTACCAGGTTATCAAAGCCTTTAAAATCGCAAATCCGACACAAATTGTACCGCCAGTGGATATAGACCATCGGAGGTGATTATACGGCGTGGTATTTGTAACGTGGAGAGGCAGGATGTCAAAAGTGGTGAAAGTATTTATACAAGTTCATGCGGTCATGCTTTGCCTGGCGAATCTGGCACCCATCTCAAAGGCTTTCTGGCAGTCCCGGGGGAATATTTCACGCTTATGCTTCAATTTTCTTTCAACCAACGGCTCTAACATATCGGCAACTATCTCTGAATACTTATTGACATGAAGGGTGTCTGTACTTACAAGCGACTCAGCAGGTCCAATTGTCATCGAGATGAGATATTGATTCATTTTTATGTACTTGCGATACCACTTTTCCATATCCTGATCCTCAGCTCCCATTGTATATATCAGGCCTACGTTAATTTTCCTGGGGAAATTCGACGTAAAGTCTTTATAGCTGAAATACGGATATAATCGTTCGATAAACATTTTCATTTCTGAAGTGACGGAATGAAAATAAAAGGGCGTTCCCAGGAATAGAGCATCTGCCTGCTCTATTCTTTTATATAGCGGTGTCATATCGTCTTTGAGAGCGCATTTACCGTAACCCTTACCCCCGCGTTTCTTGCAAGAAAAACAGCCCTGGCATCCTTTCATTTTAAGTTCATTCAACTGAATGAATTCTGTTTCTGCCTTCTGTGAAGCCGCACCTTCTAAAGCTTTGTTGAGAAGTATTGCAGTAGCACCATTCTTTCTTGGACTACCGTTGATGGCCATAACGCGCATTTGCTGTCCTCTCTATTTATTAGTAAAAGTAAGTGAATATTACTCCCGAGTAACTGGCCTTATCAATACAGATCTTGTCTTGACCTTAGTCCCTTGGTCTAATATAGTCTCAGTATTACGTGAAGGAGTAGTAAAATGAAATCTGCAACGATAATATAAACGGAGACTGGCACTCATAAGCCCCTGGTCATTGGTTCAAATCCAGTCGCTGCCCTCAGTTATCTTCGTACTCCTGTATAGGTGATTACTTCAGTAGCGTTAATAGGGTAAACCTGACCTTTTTTTGTCAATATGCCGGTTTCGGTGTATTGGCCATCCACAATTACTTTGATTATAGCGGTTACAGTATCATCACTATTCATAGTAATGGATACCGAATCGGTATAATTGACAGAAATAGCGCGCCACATTGTCGGCGGCATCTCCCAAATCTTAGGTATGTTATCTATGTATGTTTTTCCTGTTCCAGAAAATAAACATCTTGTGTCATCTGAATAAGTGGTTACAGAAGGTGCGGATACTGTAAACTTAGCAATACTATTTTCTCTGTACCATTTAGTTGACCCATCGTAACGGATGGTTAGTTTTCCTCCACTATCACTAATTTGCCATGAGGATTTCTTTCTTATAGGGTCAGCCAGAGGAATTTCTGGAATTTTTGGGACAACGTCTACCAGGGACATCTGCCAGGTACCGACCAGGTTCTTTGTTAAAGGTTTTGGGCGTTCAAAATCACACGAAAAAACACCGAGTATTTCCAGAATTAAATCTTTGATAGGATTCCCGGGGCTGGCAGGAGGGTGACTACCACCGAATAATGCTAAAAACACAAATGAAATCGAAAGAAAACCCCTTAATATTTTCATTACTCTTCCTCCTTTCAATGCCTCCCCTGGTATTGGAAATTCATTTTACCAACTTATGCTGTCCTAAACCAATTCACTGCGTGCTCTCCTTCCCAGCCCTGGAAATACCCCTCGGTTAGCTGTAAATCCAACAAGTCCTTGCTACTCCCTTGCTCTATTTACACCTGGTCTTTTTTCTCAATCTTCTTTTGAATAACAATAAAAACACTGGTTTTAAGGTACTAATACGACTCCACCTTAATCATTCCAACGTCAGGCTGGACATCCGCCATAGCGAGGACCATTACAACAGTGACTCAGCGTGTCAGTCAGACTGCCGGACTGTGTGGTTCAAGGGGTTTGACAGAGGCAACTTTGACCAACTAAAATTCTCTCTCAGTCGTGATTACAGTGCTGATCATGCAAGTCTTCTTTGACTCAAGTGTATATGATAGTCATGATAGCCTGGGTAAACTTCGCAGTGCTGATTGTGTCGGCTCTGCTCTTCCTGTATTTCTATGTAAAGAGTGTAAGGCCGGCTGCCATGGAAAGGAAAATTGGTGAAGTAGCCTATACCAGATGCAAACGATATAGATTAATAGCCTCCGGATTTGAGCTTGTAGCTGTTGCCAACTACGTAATTTACTTCTTTTATCCTTTACCGGTCCCTCTACCGCGTGTCTTTCCCTGGGAGTATTGGATATCAGTCATCATTGCGCTTGCAATAGGAATCCCCAGCGCCTATCTCATGTTCAGAGGCTGGAAAGATGCGGGTGAAGAATCGCTTGCGCCAAAAAAGGAACATACTCTCTATGGGGGTATCTATAAGAAGATCAGGCATCCGCAAGCCACAGGCGAGGTTGTTTTGTGGTGGGTAATCGCATTCATCCTGAACTCCCCGTTCTTAGCGGTATTCTCATTCATCTGGCTGCCGATCTTCTACATATTCTGCTGGGCAGAGGAGAAAGACCTGGTCATCCGCTATGGCGATGCCTATTTAGAGTACAAGAAAAACACGGGCTTTCTTATACCAAAGCGAAGTATAAATGTTAAATAGGCCGGGGTCAGCCTGCGTTTCTATTCGTCGCAAGGTTACCATTGATGATTCTGCGATAATAGCATCTTATAAGACTGGCACTCATAAGCCCCCGGTCACCGGTTCAAATCCAGT
>CAZABI010000195.1:0-3241 GCA_964483235.1 uncultured Dehalococcoidales bacterium
GAACGGGCCCGCTGGATAACCATCGCAATCGCGCTCAATCACCCCAGCCTCCGGATCAGAGGTGGTAGCCGTTACTCCGGCGGCTTCAATCGCCCGTGTATTGGCAAAAACAGAGTGGCCATCATGCTTGATGACGACCACCGGCCTGTCCGGGCTGATCTCATCCAGGTCGTGCCGGTCCGGCACCCGCTTCTCCCGCATGTTCTGCTCATCGAAATTCAGCCCGACCAGCCAGGAATCACCGCTTTTCCTCAACAGAGCTTCGCGCAGGTCTTGCTGCAGATCTCCGATAGATCTGGCGCTTCCCAGGTCGCAGTTCAAGCTGAAAAATATCAGCAGGACCGGGTGCAGGTGCGTATCGATGAAGCCCGGCAACATGGTACGGCCCCGTAAATCCACCGGTTCATATCCTTTCCCCAGCGCCTCCGCACAGGCGCTCTTTGCGCCGACAGCGATAATTATGCCGTCCCGGACAGCTACAGCCTCCGTTAAGGGTGCAGCCGGGTCCATGGTACGAACAATCCCATTGAAGTAAAGCTGACCGTGGTTTTTCATGCCCTTATCCTTCATTTAATCGGTACCAGCGACCCCACCGCCATCAGCAGATAGGCGAAGAAGACTATCACGCAAATGAACGTATTGCCCCATTTACCCAGGCTGAATGCGGGCATGATATTGGCATTTTCCTTGCGGCTGGTGAGCAGGGCTGGCGGTATCAGCAGCGCCATCAGCACGGCCATAGCCCCACCCGCATAGCGCATATATTCAAGGAATCCGGCCAGTCCCAGTATAGCCATCAGAAAGCCGGGTACGGTAGCTGCCAGCCAGGAAAGCCGGTAGCTCCATTTGAGCCTCTCAACGATCACCACGGCAAGCGCATAGGCAATGCTCCAGAAGCTAGTCAACAGCCCCAGGAACGCGAAGATTGAGCCAAGTATCAGCGCCCAGGTGCCTACTGCGTTACCCCAGCCTATGATGGCCACTTCTGTTACCGGTTTGGAGACCAATGACGCCATGAAAGAGACAACCAGCGTGAAAACCAGGTTGATTGTGAGGCCGAGTACCACAGCTCCCGGCACCAGCTTCTTGTTCCAGGAGAGCCCCTCTGCCGCCTGCGGCACCGAGAATAGGCAGGTCAGGCAGAACATAATCATGCCATATAAAGCCAGGATTTTAATGAAATCGCCGGTCCACAGAGGTAAGGTGTTAAAGGGTTGCCCGAATGAAATAACCGACAGGGCCAGCAAGACAATGGCTACGCTAATTATCGAGTATTTTTCACTGACACCCACCGCCTTAAGCCCGAAGAAAACCACGCCGGCAGCAATTATATAGGTTATAACCTCACCTGCCCACAGCGGCAGCGCCGGGATCAGGTTCCTGAGCAATTCAGCGCAGCCCACGATGTACCCCGCCAGCAGTGCATAGAAGGTTATCAGCACCATGGCGAAGATAATCCAGGTCAGGGCTTTGCCCCACCAGGTCTGTTTGAAAACATATTTTCCGAACAGCTCAACCAGTTGTTTGGGCTTTTCTTCACGCAGCACGACCTCCACCACCATCAGGTGCAGCAACAGACTGAAGCCATAGGCCACCACTGCGGTCAGGATGATCTCCATTATCCCATTCAGCGAGGCCAGGTAGGGCACTGCCATTACTCCCCCTCCAAACCCCAGTCCTGCGACCACCGCAGCCGCTTCAAATAAGGTCAGTTTCTTGGTGCCTTCAGCCATTGCTCACCTCCGTCAGTATTAATTTCGGGGTCGCGCTTTCCGGTTTATAGGTTGCATTGCTTACAGCCCACATTAGTAACAGGCTCACCACCAGGCTTATGACAATAGGCTCAAGCCACGGTATCTCGACGAATTGTTTGACAGCATACAGCGCTACGCAAACAACGGTAGAAACGATGCTGCTGACAACGGCCCCCTGCCTGGTCGCTTTTTCCCAGAAGAAAGCCGCCATGGCAGGCACGAAGACGGCAGACACATAAACGGCAAAGGCCAACAGCAGGATATCGAAGATGCCGCGCATAACCAGCGCAAAGACGATTCCCAAGACACCCACGATAACTATCGCGACTTTAGCCCAGAGCAGCAGCTTTTTCTCACCAGTCTGAGGCCTGGCTGCTTTAACCAGGTCGTTGGCTATGGTGGTCCCCGATATAAGCAGTGCTACCGAGGCTGTGCTCATCATCACCGCCATCAGTCCTGCCAGACACAGTCCCACCAGCCCGGCCGGCAGGAATTTTACTATCATTACCGGGATCACGGCATCAGTTGAGCCGTAGGACTCTGTTATCTGTGGGAATAGGTTGATTGCCAGGATGCCCAGCAACACCACCAAGATGGATCAGTACAAATAAACTCCCGCCGTCACGAACATCGAGTTCCTGATGACCTTACCGCTTTTGGCTGCATTGGCCCTCTGCCAGAGCCCCGGATCAACCAGGCAGAAGCAGAAATCTATAATCCAGATTGATACAAGATAGAGCGGTGAGATGCCACCGATAGCGCCAGCCTCTATGGATTGCCAGGAGCCGGCAAGCGCTGCTCCTGCGTCATTAGTAAAAATAAACACCGGCAAAATAATGCCTATGCTCACCAGCATGATTACGGTCTGGATGAGATCGGTGTAAGCCACGGCAAAAAGTCCCCCCAGCACTGTGTACAATATCATTATGCTGCCTGCCAGGATGATGGACGTTGTATAGCCGAGCCCGAGTGATTGGCCTACTGCCGAAAATATCAACCCTATACCTATTATCTGCCCGCCGAACAAGGCTATGACCGTGATGAACATGGCAGCCCCGCAGGCGAGGTTGATACCTCGCCCATAGCGTTTATAGAGCGCCTCGGGTATAGTCCAGATTCCCAGTTTACGCAGTCTGCTGGAAAGAAGGCCGAAGACTATCAAACCGGCTATATAACCGAATCCCGCCGTTATGAAAATTATCCCTGCTTCGTAAGCCTTTCCGGCTTTGCCCAGTGTAGAAGCAGCACCTATAGCCGCTCCCACCAGCGTCCCTATCATTACTACGTAGCCCAGAGACTTACCGGCCAGCGCATAATCGTCCAGATTCTTCACCCGTCTCTGGAACCAGATCCCCACAACCACCATGAGCAGCAGGTAAGTAACTATTATTCCAATGTCAATCCAGCTGATATCCTGCATTGGGCGCCCTTCCTTTTACCTTTAATCTGCTACAACCTTAACCTGGTTCGCGGCCCCACAGAGTATT
>CAZABI010000196.1:0-3231 GCA_964483235.1 uncultured Dehalococcoidales bacterium
CAATGATGCAGGGACTGATGAAGGATGTCAATTCTCCCCAGGTGGATGAACTGATTAAGCTCTCCAAGGAACTGGGCGTTAAGTTCATCGCCTGTACTACTACTATGGGTATGATTGGTATTTCTAAAGACGCATTCATTCCAGAGGTCGAGAGCTTTGCCGGGGTGGCTACCTACGTAGCTGAAGCCCGTGACAGCAAGATTAACCTCTTTATATAGGAGGGTGGGTATGAAAGCGGATATACTGGTAGATTGCATCGGGCTCTTTTGCCCGATGCCCATAGTGAATACGGCGAAAAAGATTAAAGAGATGCAGGCAGGCCAGGTGCTTGAAGTGATTGCGGATGATGAGGGCATCAAGCAGGATATGCCTAACTGGGCAAAGATGACGGGCAATGACTTCCTTGGCATCGAAGAGGAAAACGGGCGGTATCACGTATTTGTGCGGAAGTCATAGCATACATTTTTCGTTGCATTGAGTTATAGGCGTTGCTATAATTCTTAGCACTCTATAATATTAGTATTACGTAGTAACCCGTTTAAATGGAGTTTGAAAATGGCTTCCAAGCCGAGAAAAAGTGTAGTACAGAATATCATCAGGAATCTCCTGGAGATGGAGATTCCGGAAATTCAGACGGCTTACAAGGAGCTGGCTGAGTGGATCAAGCAGCTTGAGCAACATAGCTTTAAGCTGCAGCACTATGCCACAGAGATTGAGAATTGGGCCACCGAGGAAGAAGAAACCGATACCGTTGAATTGACCGACCTGATCAAGGACCTTGAGGCGACCTTAAGCGACATGCGTAAATCGCCCCCTGTCCCAGCTATCGCGGCACCGGAGATGGGGGAAAAGGAAAGTCACGGAGATAAAATGCTGCGCACTTACGGCCGTACGGGCCGGGTATTAAAAGAGCCCAAAGCCCTGCCAAAAGCCGAACTTAAACCGGGCGAGGCGAGAACTGTCGTAAGACTGGGAGACCTGGTCAATAAAGTGGCGCCTGAGGTGAAAAAGGAAGCTACCGTTTCGCCTCCGGGCGTACTGATTGCCAGGGATAGTGACAAGCCACGGATTAAATCTGAACTGCCGACGGGCGGGAAGGAAGTCGCGACCCGGGGTGAAAGCAAAGCGCCGCCTGAAGGTGAAGAGCCCAAGGGTGGCTACATGACCCCTGAAGGGTTCATGATTAGAAAGCTGCGACCCTGATATGCTCCATGCCCCTGTAGCTCAGTGGATAGAGCAGCGGTTTCCTAAACCGCGTGTCGTGAGTCCGACTCTCACCAGGGGTACCAAAATTTCTTGGCTTTTTTAGGTCTGCCGATGGATTGCCGATCAAAGTTGCAGTCTTTGTCATAGATTACCCAGCGTCCGGCGAGATTAATTGCTTTAATACGTCCTTTTGCTAACAATTTCCTTATACGCCGGGTTGAAACATTCAATAGTCTGGCTGCCTCTTGAGGAGTAATTAACCTGTAGTTTTATTCCAAGACCTGATGTATGGGGGTAATAGTTTGATATCCATTACCCATTCTTTCCCCTGAGGCTGCGCGTGCGAAATTAGCGGCTTCCAAGCGGTCTTGTCAATCGAATAAAGAAAAGGGACGCACCCCATGATGCGTCCCTATAATTATCTCTTGATAATCTTTAGATTCTATACAGCCCTTCGTTTAACAACCAGGTATAGAACCCCGATAATACCAAGGGTAAACAGGGCAATTATTCCGTATATAAGGGCATCATTGTTAGTGAATGTGTCTACAGTAATACTTCCCGCCGGAATATTATTAACATAAACGTTATATATGCCAGGTTCGTTCCGGCTGATGGTGAATTGCACAGGCCTGGTCTCTCCGCTGGACAGAATTATTCCTTTTGATTCCACTTCCTGACCGTTAACATACAGAGTTATTCTGGAGGTACCATTAATTCCACCCCTGTTTGTAGCAGTAGCTGTCACATCCACTTTCTCGCCGGGTGCTACTTTGGTAGTGGCAATCGTAGCACTCTGAATTACAATGTTTGGCAGACTTGTTGGAGCCGCAGGACCCATACTATTCGTGCCTCCTGACCCATGAGTGCCGCTGCCGATTTGACATACAGGTGTAGTAAACGATATCTCATTGCCATAGACCTCGGTTGGGCAAGCCAGTTGCGCATAGTAGTCCAATCCTACACCAGCGCCTCTCATACTGCCTTCATGCTCCTCAAAAGGCATCCCAACGCCTGCAGGCATAGTCAATTTTGCCCGTACATAATAGGTTGTACCGGGCGACAAGCCACTTACTGAATACTGAAAAGGACCCGGGGTAGGCAACGCAATTGGCACGGTCTCACTGGTATAGACTCCTGAAACAGTGCCATACTGGAATGATGCCGTAACAATTACAACTATTGGCGGACCAATATACAGCAATGAGGCGGTAAGTTCGCCTTCCGGCGGCGTAACGAATGTTGTCATGGTTGCAATCAAAGGGTTTCCATTGAAAGTCGCAGTACTGCATGTTATATCAGTGGCAGGATTGGTAGCTACTCGTGGGCAGATAAAGCCAATGCCTGCGTTCACCGCATTGGGCAACAAGCATAACTGGATCACAATCAGGCATAAGACCAACAGCAATAATAACCGTTTCACAGTATCCCCCCCTATATTATTCCTGGTAAATAATATTTAATGGTATTTACTTACGAGTATAATGCAAGTTGGTTTTAACGTCAATACAGTTTCTATACATATTTTCCGGGCAAATACCCTTCAGGCGCTGCACCGCTTTCATCGTCCACAACATAGATATCGTAAAACAGCAGCCATCATCTATCAGGTCTTTCAGGTACGGGCGCTTGATTTTGCGCAGGCTCTTTACCCAGGGAATCGGCCGGTTAGGGTAAGAATTGCAGCAGAAACATTTTTATATCATGCTGTTTGGCTTTAACCGGGTTCACTTCAGCAAGGAACCTGCCCGGCTTGACCTGGTAAAAACGCAGTGTGCTTGGGGATACATTTTCGGCCTGTCGTGATTGTATGAAAAGGTCATAACAATTCCTGGCTTTCTGCGTCTGGCGGTCTTTACCGGTAAGGATATCCAAGAATTTTTCCGATGGCTGGCACTTGCCATTTTTTACCTGTCTAAGGTAAGATTTACTCTGTTTGGTTAGCGCCAGGGGTACTTTAAAAAGTATAATATTGTTTTGTATAATAGGGGCGTAGCTCAGTCTGGTAGAGCAGCGGTCTCCAAA
>CAZABI010000197.1:0-3206 GCA_964483235.1 uncultured Dehalococcoidales bacterium
TATGTTATCTATAAAGTCATTATCAGTATAAACAGGAAGCAACTCCATATTGCAAGTTCAATAATGAAAATTGTTATGCTTTTAGGGGTTCTTTACTCTGTTGTCGTAAAAGTAATACTTACCTGGAACCTCTTTTGACGATGATAATTGATGATTTGAACAATTATAGGATTATACTTGCTTCACGTTCACCAAGGAGGCAGCAACTTCTAAGGGAACTGGGTCTTAAATTTGATGTTGTAATTAAAGAATATTCGGAAACATACCCTGAAGGTCTTAATGGTGAAATGATTGCTGCTTATATAGCCCAACAGAAGGCAATCTCCTTTAAGAAAGAATTATTATCAAATGAGATAGTCATAACAGCAGATACACTTGTATGGTGTAATAACAAAGTACTTGGAAAACCACTTAACCAGAAGGATGCTGTTAACATACTCAAAGAAATTTCCGGCAATGAACACAAAGTAATTACAGGCGTGACCCTTCTTTCTTTTTCAAAGGAAATTACATTTACAGATTCTACAAAGGTAACTTTCGATATTCTTTCAGAGAAAGAAATAAATTATTATGTGGACAGATTCAAACCATATGATAAAGCTGGTGCATATGGCATTCAGGAGTGGATTGGTATTGCTGCGTGCAGTAGTATTGAAGGATCATATTTTAATGTTGTTGGATTACCAGTACACAAACTTTATAAGGAACTTAAAAACTTCATTTTAAAATAAAGTCAAAAGATAAAAGTCAAAAAGCAAAACCTAACAGCTCCCCTCCCAGGGGTTGGGGGTGGGTTAATTAAGGCAAAAGACATTAATAAATTAAGGATAGAAATGAGAAACAAACTGCTGATAACCTGGTTACTACTAACAATATTTATTTCATCGGTTATGCGAGCCGATGAAGGTATGTGGATTCCCCTCCTGATAGAAAAATATAACATTAAACTTATGCAGGAGATGGGTTTTAAGCTGACGGCTGAAGATATCTATAGCGTAAACAAGGCTAGTATGAAAGATGCAATTGTTTTGTTTGGGGGGGGCTGTTCAGGAGAAATTATATCATCAGATGGCCTTCTGATAACAAACCACCACTGCGGTTATAGTCAGATACAGAAACATTCGTCTCTTGAACATGATTATCTTACAGACGGATTCTGGGCTATGTCACGAGAAGAAGAGCTGCCCAATCCGGGTCTCTCAGTTTTGTTTCTAAAGAGGATGGAAGATGTTACAGAAAGAGTATTGCAAGGGTTAGATGGAGATATGAATGAAACTGAACGTGAAGAGAAAATAAATTCAAATATTTCAGAGATACAGGAAACCGCAATAGATGGTACAGAATATACAGCTTTTGTAAGACCATTTTATATGGGTAACCAGTATTTTCTTTTTGTTAATGAGAAATTCACAGATATTCGTCTCGTGGGGGCTCCTCCTTCAGCAATTGGGAAATTTGGAGGTGAAACTGACAATTGGGTATGGCCGAGGCACACAGGTGACTTTTCGCTATTCAGGGTTTATGCCGGTAAGGAAAACAAACCAGCTGACTTTTCTGAAGATAATATACCTTACAAGCCTGATTATCACTTCCCAATCTCTCTGAAAGGTGTAAATGAAGGTGATTTTACAATGGTTTTTGGCTACCCGGGTAGAACTTCAGAATATGTTCCGTCCTTTCATATTGATATGGTAAAAAACTATATTAATCCGAAAATGATAGATGTCAGGACAAGAAAGATTGAGATAATGGAAGCAGCGATGAATTCTGATCCACTTGTAAGGATACAATACTCTGCTAAGAAATCTGGACTTGCAAATTCGTGGAAGAGATGGATTGGAGAAAGTCAGGGCCTGGATAAACTAAATACAATTAAGAAAAAAACAGAATTTGAAGGCAGGTTGATATCCTGGATTAACGATGACAAAGACCGTGTTGCAAAATTTGGGGGTATTCTGCCAAGGTATGTGGAGTTATATAAATCTTTACGAGAATACTACTTTGTAAATAGTTACACTAACGAAGTTTTCTCCCGTAATGGTATTGAGGTTGTGAACTTTGCGTATAGTATAAAGGCACTGGAAGAACTGGTTGAAAGTAATGGTGATAAGGACCAGATTCAGTTAACGAAGATCAATCTTATTAAGGGAGGAAATGAGTTTTTCAGGAATTACAATACAGCGATAGATGAAAAACTGTTTGTAACTCTCATGACTCTGTATGGTGAAAATGTTAAGCCTGAATGGCAGACTCCGGCATATTTAAAACTGAAAAAGGCATGTAAAGGGAATTTTTCATCTACGGCCAATAAACTCTTCGATAATTCAGTTTTTACAGATCAGGCCAGATTTGAAGCTTTTGTAAAAAGTTTTAATAAGTCGAGTGTGTCAAAATTACATAAAGATCCTTTTTTTACACTTGCAATTGATGTGAATATTTTTCTTTCAACTAATGTTATGCCTGAGTATAGGCGGATTTATAGTGAGATACTTAAGCTGAATAAGGATTATATGAATGCACAGATGGAGTTTGAAAATGAACGGGTTTTTTATCCTGATGCCAATTCAACACTCCGACTCTCCTATGGAACTGTTAAAGGTTACGTCCCAAAAGATGCTGTGTGTTTTTCACATTATACGACGCTAAAAGGGATTATGGAAAAAGATAATCCTGATATTTATGACTATAATGTTCCAGATACGTTGAGAGAACTATACAGAACCAGAGATTTTGGGCCTTATACACAGGACGAAGAGGTTCCTGTCTGTTTTATTGCCAATAACCATACTACCGGAGGTAACTCAGGTAGTCCTGTGATAAATGCTGATGGCCATCTGATAGGTGTCAACTTCGACAGAGCATGGGAAGGTGTCGCCAGCGATCTGGCATTTAATCCCCTTCAGAGTCGGAATATTAGTCTCGATATACGATATGCACTCTTCCTTATTGATAAGTTTGCGGGAGCAGGATACTTGTTAAATGAGATGACAATTATTGAATAGCTTTTTGACTGCATGAACTCACCCCCCCAGCCCCCCTCTCTAATTCTTAAAGAGGGGGGTGTAAATCATTATATATAAGTTGATTTACCCCTCTTTCCTGTTTTCCGAAAAAGACACCCATTTCAGTAATTGGCATCTATCAAATCGATAATTTGCTGTTGCGTCTCATTGTTTTTCAGCTTGATTGAGCGGAACCTACCCCCT
>CAZABI010000198.1:0-3195 GCA_964483235.1 uncultured Dehalococcoidales bacterium
GAAAAGTTACTGGCTGGGTTACTCGGGGCAGTATACGGAAAGCCCTCCATTGGAAGGAGACCTGAAATGCGATGTGGCCGTGGTGGGCGGCGGATTTGCCGGGATCGCGACAGCTTATTACCTGAAGAAGGCGCAACCGTCCCTGAAGGTGGCTGTGCTGGAGGGGTATGTCATCGGTTACGGCGCGTCCGGGCGCAACGCAGGTTTTGCCATGACCACCTTTGGCTTGATGATGTCCATCACCAAGATGTTGTTCGGCCCTGAAAGGACAAAGCAATCGCACCGCTATATGGAACGGGCGGTCGATTTGGTGGGCGAACTGGTGGCGGAGCATAAGCTGGACTGCGACTACGAAAACTCGGGCTTCCTGAGGATCGCCACCACACCGGCCTACGCCAAACGCATCGAGGAAGAGGTGAAGCTGGTAAAGTCGCTGGGATTAGAGGGTGTCGATTGGATTGAAGCCGATGAAGTGCAGAAACGTGTGAAGTCGCCGCTTTACCTGGGCGCCTGGTGGGAGCCGCGCTGCGCGCTGGTAAATCCGGCCAAGCTGGCCCGTGAGATGAAGCGGGTGGCGGTCAAGTACGGCGCTGAAGTTTATGAGAGGACGCCGGTCGCGGAGATAAAGCGGGGTAATCTGGGGTTCACCATCAAAACACCTAAAGGGAATGTAACTGCAGATAAAATAGCACTGGCCACCAATGCTTACTCGCTTTCCATACCGGAGCTCAAAGCCATGCAGCAGCCTGTTTGGACATATATTGTGCTCACCGAACCGCTGACCAAAGGACAATTAGACGAGATGGGCTGGCAGGGGCGAGAGGGTATTGAGGACTACCGCAACCTGGTCCATTACTACCGGCTGACACCCGAAAACCGGCTTTTAATGGGTGGACGGGAAGTTATAGTCAAATATGGCGCCAACATGGATCATGACATGAATCCGAGGGTCTTTGCCCAGCTTGAGCAGGATATAGTCGATTTCTACCCCTGCCTGAAGGGTATCAAGGTCACCCACCGCTGGGGCGGGCCGGTATCTGTGCCGATGGACATGGTGCCGGCGCTGGGTTACCTGGATGACCACCGGGCGGTTTACAGCCTGGGCTGCATGGGACACGGGGTGTCGCTGACCCATCTCAACGGCGAGGTCATGGCTGATCTGCTGCTGGAGCGCAAATCGGAATGGACCGAGTGCTTCCCGGTCAACCGTAAAGTATTCAAATGGCCGCCGGAACCGATAAGGTTTGTCAGTGAAAAGGCCATCTTGAGCTATTTGCATGCCGAGGATGCTTGGCTGGAGCGTAAGGGACTGGGGCCTGTTAAAAAGTAGGGAGGGTCTTCGTTGGCGTAATTGCGAGCGAAGCGCGGCAATCTGATTAGATCGCCACGTCGGCTTTGCCGACTCGAGATGACAAGTTAATGATGCAGGACGCGCCTGATGGCATGTCACTGCCTACCGAAATCTTGTACATGACACCCGCGCCGGGAAGTGCTAAAATCCTTTGGTTTTGGCTTGAACTTAGCATATCAAGGATAAAGCATGGACATCCTGGCTCTAATATTACTGGCACTAATACTGGTATTCGCCCACACGGTTGAGACCGTGCTCGGCTTCGGCGCTACATTGATCGCCGTAGCCCTTGGCATCTATGTGCTGCCGCTGGATTTTCTGCTGCCCGTGCTGGTTATTCTAGCCGTGCTGCAGAGTATCTGGCTGGTGGCTCGCTGGTTCCGCCATTTACGCTGGCGGGTTCTATTATTCAATATCCTTCCCTTTGCAGCCATCGGCATGGCCATCGGTATCTTTTACAGGTCCCGCGTGGCGGACTATGTGCAGTTGCTCATCCTGCTCGGAATATTCATAGCGGCCGTTTCGGTTTTGGAGATCGTGATGATATACCGGACTCGCTCTACCGGGGGAAGCCTGCCCTGGTACCTGAGCTGGCCGATTATAATAGTCGGCGGCATCTTTCACGGCATTTATGCTTCCGGCGGGCCGTTGATAGTCTACTATTCCAGCCGGGAGCTTAAAGAGCCGGCCGAGTTCAGGGCCACCATCTCCATGCTGTGGCTCATACTTAACTTGACCCTGCTGGCCAACCTTCAATCTCTCGGTCAGCTAAATTTCGAGGTGTTAAAGACGGTAACATTCATGCTGCCCGCGCTCATCCTGGGTATTTTCCTGGGCAGCCGCGTGAAATTCCGCGCCATCGTTTTCAAAGTGCTGATTTATGCGCTGCTTTTCGTGGCCGGATTGTTGCTCTTCATCCAGGCTGTGGCCGGACTGCGCTGAATTAATTGGCCGTATTCTTGCTAAAATAGATGCAGGCTTACAGTAATTTTACTAAACGAATTTATGAGTAAAGATACGCGCAAGTTTATCCCGCCCGGCCTGACTTACATCGCGGACAATATAACGTCCAGGGACAATATCCTCGGACTTCCCCGCGAAGCCAAGTCAAAATGGGCTTCGGGATTGGAGTTTTCCCGCCACAGCTCGACCATCTTCTTCGCCGGGTGCGGCTATCAGTATTCGTCGATGCTGGAACCGCTGGTCTCACTGGTCAGGACGGCCGATAGGCTGGTGCTTAATCCCGACCTGCCTGTGGCGCTGGCGGGTATACCAAAGAAACTCGGTATAGATGTGGCCGGCATTTACAGCAAGGTCATGTCACGTGGCGATTCCGGCGATTCCTATGTTCTGCGCGACGCCGTCAGGGTGCTGCAGGAATTGGGTCAGAGTATAAGCTATATGGGTAGTGACGAACCCTGCTGTGGCGCGCCCATGTACCATACCGGGCTGCAGAAAGAGTTCGCCGTCAGCGCAGAATTGACTTATAAAAAGCTGAAGTCCGCAGGTGTGAAGAGAATTATCGGCATTGTGCCCTCTTGTACACATGCACTGAAGAACGTCTTTCCCAAATTCGTTGAAGGTTATGATATTGAAGTAAGGCATTTTATCGAGGTGGCGGCTGAAAATATTAAAAGCGGGCATTTCAAGTTGCCGCACAAGGTAAAAGTGGCTTACCACGATCCCTGCCAGCTCGGCCGCTACATGGGCCTGATCGACCAGCCACGGCATGTTTTAAACTCGATCGGCAATGTTGAACTGGTGGAGCCTGAGTGGACAGCCGGTGAGTGGTCGACCTGCTGCGGAGGTGGCGGCGGATTCGAGGTAGTCTTCCCGGAGATGGC
>CAZABI010000199.1:0-3183 GCA_964483235.1 uncultured Dehalococcoidales bacterium
ATCCGGATTTTGCCGTAGTGCAATTCCCTCGCGACATCCGGGGCACCATACACCCCGGCCCGGCGTAAGACTGCCTTGATGCGTGCCTGCAGTTCCCGCATGCTGAAAGGCTTGGTGACGTAATCGTCGGCCCCCATCTCCAGGCCCACCACCTTATCAACTTCCTCCGTCCTGGCTGTCAGCATGATCACGGGCAATTTCATTTCACTGCGCAGGATGCGGCAGACCTCCAGGCCGTTCATAACCGGAAGCATAAGGTCCAGCAGCATCAGGTCGGGTCTCCGGCTGCGCGCAAGTTCGAGCGCCTCGCCACCGTCCTTCGCCGGCAACACAGCATAGCCCTCCTTTTCCAGGTTATACTGGAGCGCCTCCCTCAGCGTACTATCGTCTTCGACTACCAGGATTTTAATGTCCGGCATAGCTTTGAATCATCTTCTGCAACCTTAAATAGCATAAAGAAAAACCCGCAGGTTTGTAAACCTGCGGGCTCAGTATATTCCCTAATTTACACGTCAGGCCAGGTATTCGATCAGCCTGCGGCTGCGGCTGGGATGCCTCAGCTTGGCCAGGGCCTCTTTCTCGATCTGCCGGATACGCTCCCGAGTAAGGCCGAACTCATTGCCGACCTCCTTTAAAGTCAACCCCTGGTCGTTATCCAGGCCATAGCGCATCTCAATGATTTTACGTTCCCTGGCCGTCAACGACGACAGTACGTCCTTAAACTGCTGCCTCAACATGCTGTTAGCTGCTACGTCTTCAGGCGTCGGTGTCACGTCATCTTCGATGAAATCGCTCAAATGACTCTCATCATCACCGATCGGGATATCCAGCGACACCGGCTCAGCATACAGTACACTGAACAGCCAGTCGATTTTTTCGGTTTCAACTCCCATCTCACCGGCTATCTCATCACTGGTCGGTTTACGGCCGAGCTTCTGCAACAAGCGCTGCCGGGCGTTATTCATCTTGGTGATTGTCTCAACCGTATGTACAGGCAGCCGGATAGTCCTGGACTGGTCGGAGATAACGCGGTTAATGGCCTGCCTGATCCACCAGGTGGCATAAGTGCTGAATTTGAATCCCCTGCGGTAGTCGAACTTTTCAACCGCGCGCATCAGGCCGATGTTACCCTCCTGAATCAGATCGGATAAAGGCATGCCACGCGCCCGGTATTTCTTGGCCATGCTTAGCACCAGGCGCAGGTTGGCCCTTATCATGTGTTCCGCAGCATCGCGTCCCGATTTCTTTATCTTATCGAAATGCTCGCTCAGAACCGCCTGCGCGGACTCCACTTTTTTCATGGACTCGGCTGACCCGGCCAAGCTCCTCAGTTCCTGCCAGCCGGTCACCCTATCCAGTCCCTGGACAGCCTTCCATGGAATCAAGCGCGTTAACACCGAAAGTTCCACCAGCAGGTGAACGGCTTCTTCCTTTTCGATGTTTTCCACCCCGGCTACATACTCCACCAGTTGTTCATCTATCATAGCGTCAATATGATTCCGCAACTGCGGATTATTTAATTTTTCTCCCAGCGTGCGTTTACCTGTCTCATGATACCTTTTGAACAGTTTTTCCAACAGCGCGGCGTGGTTGCAGAGCCTGTTTAATGAATTGATCAGCAACTCAGCCTGCAGGGAATGCCTGGAGTATTTTTCACGTATGCTTTTCTCCATGGCTATGACATAATTAGCCAGTTCTATCCGGGCAGCCAGCGCTTTCTCCTCCACCCCGCTGAGCAACTGCGTCCTGCTGCATTCAGTGATATACAGCGTGACCGAATCCTCGATCAGGTCGCGGTTTCTTTTATCTTCGGGATAAACTCCACTTTCGACATCCGGTTTGGACACCGTATCATCGATCGATTTCACATTGACTGCGCCCTCCGCAAAGCCCAGCTCAGCCATGGTCTTATCTATAAAATCCATATCTTGCTTTACTTTTGTTCTGGCCATTTTGATCATCCCCTTCTCTCACTACCCGCTGGAAACTACTGTTCCGTTGTACTGGGTAATCGCGAGAAAATCTTTTAAGTAATATTATGCTATCTCACTGCTAATAGAGTGTAAGCGACTTTAGTCGCATATCAAATAACGGTAATAAAAAGGAAAAGTTGCGCTCCACGGAATTACTGAACGCTGATATTGGAATACCGGGGAAAACGCAGGGGTACTAATCTTCGGCAGTTATTACCTCGAACGGGCACTGTATGGCGCCGGTAGCGCAGACCAACTCACAATCTGTGCACCAGCCGCAATTTTCAACTTCCACAACGGTGACGATATTGCCGGTCAATACGAGTGCGCCGCACCTGCAAACAGCTATACACAAACCACAACCGTTGCACTTGGTCGGGTCAAAGACCGGCATTATAGGCAATCAATTTTCTCCCTTTTATTTATTATCATTTTAGGCTAATGCCTGATCCATAAATGTAACTTAAATCACCTTAGTTGAAGCCGGCTAATTGCTCGAGGTACGCCTTATTCGAGATCACGATGCGGTGGCGCTCCAGCTTGATGGCCCCACTGTCCTCCAGCGTTTTCAGCGATCTTCCCACTACTTCCCGCGCGGTACCGGCCATGGCTGCCATCTCATATTGGGTCAGTCGCGGCATGCCCTCAGGCCCAGGCGCCGAATGCTGCAGCAGTATCTTGGCGACCCTGTTAGTAACATTCTTAAAAGAAAGGTCTTCGATCAGCGCCAGGAGCAGGCGCGACTGCTCAGCCAGCGTTTCAGCAGCATTCATGGCCACCTTCCAGTTGCTTTTCATCACAGGCATCAAGTCATTCTTATTGATTTTGTATACCATGGTTATGGTGCCCAGGGCCTGCGCGCTGTAAGGACTCGGCCCGTCACTGAAAACAGTTATGTCATTAAAGGACTCGCCCGGGCGTGCCAGCTTGATGATCTGCTCTTTGCCCTCCGTCGACGTCTTGTATATTTTTACTACTCCGGTGTTAACGAAATGCAGCGTCTCGTCACGTTCACCTTCGGACACAATATTTTGCCCCTTAATGAATGATTTCTCGCTGAATAGTTGCGGGATACCAGACATCTGGGAAGCATCCACGCCGGTGAAATACCGCAGCTTGCCGATGTTCTCTATAGTAGCAGCCATCTTCTCTTTACATCCATATAAATGCATCAAGATTATACCAATCATCCGTACATTATGGAATGCTA
>CAZABI010000200.1:0-3175 GCA_964483235.1 uncultured Dehalococcoidales bacterium
TGCTCGGTCTTCTGCCCCTACGGCATCGATACCTGCGAGATAACCATGCTGGGCCGCGAGTTGCTCAACCTAGTGGGCTGCTCAACGGAATGGGTGGTAGGTCCTGCCTCAAACTCATTTCGCACAGGTAATCACCTTGGTATACCACCGCACGCCCTCAAGCGGAGCCTGGACTTTGCGGCTGACGAGATCGAGGGTATCACGGGAATTAAAGTAGACATACCGTTGAATAAGAAGGGCGCCGAGATACTTTTTATCACGCCATCAGGAGACTACTTTGCCCAACCGGCCTGGTTTACGCTGCTCGGTTACATTATGCTCTTCCACGAGATCGGGCTGGACTATACGTTCAGCACCTATGCTTCGGAGGGTGGCAACTTCGGCCTTTTCCTAGGCGCCGAATATGCTAAAAGCCTCAACGCCAAGATCTACACCGAAGCTAAAAGGCTGGGCGTAAAATGGATACTGGGTGGCGAGTGTGGTCACATGTGGCGGGTCCTGCACCAGTACATGGACACCTTCAATGGCCCGGCGGAATTCCTGCAGGAGCCGGTCTCTCCCGTAACAGGCACCAAATTTGAAAATGCTAAGTCCGCAAAAATGGTGCATATCTGCGAGTTCACCGCCGATCTTATATATAATGGCAAACTGAAGCTGGACCCATCTCGTAATGACAAATGGAAGGTCACATTCCACGACTCCTGCAACCCGGCACGGTCAATGGGTATCCTTGAAGAACCACGCTACATCATTAAAAATACCTGTGACTATTTCTATGAGATGCCCGAGAACACTATCAGGGAGAAGACTTTCTGTTGCGGCAGCGGCGCCGGGCTGGGACCGGATGAGAATATGGAGATGCGTCTGCGCGGCGGTTTACCGCGCGCCAATGCGGTGAAATATGTAAAGGAAAAGCACGGCGTAAACCTTTTAGCCTGCATCTGTGCCATCGATAAGGCCTCTTTCCCGCCATTACTGGAATACTGGTGCCCCGGTGTGGAAACGGCTGGTGTGCATGAGCTGCTGGGTAACGCGCTGGTGATGACCGGTGAGAAACCGCGGCAGACTGACCTGCGCGGCGAACCGTTTACTACCGAGGCCACGGAGGCGCAGGGCTGATGTTCGACAAAGATAAGGTCTTGCTCGGACTGGCTGTCTTCGCCTGCCTGGCTACTTTCCCCCTTTGGTACACCGCTGCCAACGGCAAAATGGAGCATAAATCCGGTCATACCATCCTTACCAGCGAAAACCAGTGCGTTGAGTCCAAAGAATATATGCGCGAATATCACATGCAATTGCTGAAGGAGTGGCGCGACTCCGTTGTACGGGATGGTGTACGAACCTACATGGCCAGCAACGGGAAAGAGTACGACATCAGCCTGACCGATACCTGCCTCAAATGCCACTCGAATAAGGCCGATTTCTGCGATAAATGCCACGGATACGCCGGCGTATCCCCTAACTGCTATAACTGCCACAATATTCCCCCGCAACAATCGGAAAATATTTCATTGCGAGGAACGCAGTGACAGAGCCATTCCCTTTCAACAACACTGTCATCGCGAGGAGCGCAGCGACGAAGCAATCTCCCGGCCGGAGGCATTACGCATGATTCTTGACCGCCGCACCTTCATCAAACTCACGGGGCTCGGCCTTCTTGCCCTGGCCGCAAAGCCGGCCATCGACCTGTTATCGCGTCCTGAGATCGCCCGGGCTTTCGAAGAAGGGAAAGCGACTCCAAATCGCTGGGCCATGGCGGTGGACCTCAGGGCCTGTACTGCCGATCAAGGATGTCAGGATTGTGCCGATGCCTGCCATCGGGTACATAACGTACCCGATATCGGTACGCCTAAGGAGGAGGTAAAGTGGATCTGGCCTGCATCCTACCGGGAAGCGTTCCCCGAGCAGGATGAGACGGCCGCCGGAGCGTTGCGCGATACACCTGTACTTCTTTTATGCAACCATTGTGACAATCCTCCCTGCGTCAGGGTGTGTCCCACGCAGGCCACCTGGAGACGCGATGACGGCATCGTCATGATGGACTATCACCGCTGCATCGGCTGCCGCTACTGCATGGCAGCCTGCCCGTACGGCTCACGCAGTTTTAACTGGCGTGATCCGCAGCCATATATCGAGAATATCGATGCGAGCTATCCGGCGCGCACCCGTGGCGTGGTTGAAAAATGTAATTTTTGCGAAGAACGCCTGGCACAGGGACAGAAGCCTGCCTGCGTAGAGGCCTGTAAAAGCGGCGCTCTCATCTTCGGCGATATGAGCCCGGGCACCGACTTTTATATGATGATTTCAAATAGTTTCAGCATCGTACGCAAGCCGGAACTGGGTACACGGCCGCACGTTTATTACATAATATAGGAAGTAAATTGATAGATAGTATTTTCAGGGGTAGCCCGAGATACTGGAGCCTGGTAGTAACGCTGCTGGCTTTTATTGCGGCGGGTTTTATCGCCTATTCGACCCAGCTTGACCGGGGCTTAAGCATCACCGGGTTGGGCCGTGATATTTCCTGGGGCATGTATATCGCCAATTTCACCTTCTTCGTGGGCGTAGCCGCCTCAGCCGTCATGCTCGTTATCCCCTATTACCTGCACAATGAGAAGGAGTTCAGGAAGATTATCATCCTGGGCGAGTTTCTGGCAGTAGCCGCAGTGATCGTCTGTGTCACCTTCATTGTGGTAGATCTAGGCCAGCCATCGCGCGTCTTCAATCTCTTCATTTATCCCTCTCTCACCTCAATCCTCTTCTGGGACACAGTAGTGTTAAGCGGCTATTTGATCCTCAACATCATTATCGGCTGGATTACGCTCGATGCCGAGTATAAAGAAGTCACTCCGCCGAAATGGATCAAGCCAGTCATCATAATATCCATCCCCTGGGCTATTAGTATCCACACCATAACCGCTTTTATTTACGCCGGACTGGCCGCCCGCCCCTTCTGGATGACGGCGCTACTGGCGCCTCGCTTCCTGGCTTCTGCCTTCGCCTCCGGCCCTGCACTGCTCATCTTACTGGCGCTGCTGATGAAGAAGGCCACCGGTTTCGACCCTGGCAGCGGTTCGCTGGACAAAGTCGCTAAAATCGTTACCTACGCTATTATCACAACGATTTTTTTCCTGGTGCTTGAGATCTTTACCGTCTTTTACAGCCAGATACCGGG
>CAZABI010000201.1:0-3140 GCA_964483235.1 uncultured Dehalococcoidales bacterium
GATGAAAGCTGGCCAGAACCACGCCGCTTTCGACACGTGCGGTCATGTTGCCCTTGCTTATCTCGAGTATTTTGTTCATGCGTTTCATGTCCAGCACGATGCCGCCTTTAATCGGCGTCGACCCTCCGGAGAGGCCGCTGCCCGCCCCTCGCGGGGTAACCGGCACCTCATGCTGATCAGCGTATTTAATGAGCTTGCAGACATCATCTACTGACTCTGCCAGCGCAACTGCTTCGGGCTTGCCCTGCGCGTAATAGCGTGTGGCGTCGCTGGAGTAGGCCAACAGGTCCTCCGGTTCCGTCTTGACCTTACCACCGCCTATCAGGCTCTTTAAATCCCTGGCTAGCGCATCTGCTCGCGTTCTACCGGAATTCATAATTTCTTCCTTCGTCTCAGCCGCCGCTTACCAGGCGGTAAAGCTTCACTGAATCGTTTTCTTTCAAGACCGTGGTGTTCCAGACCGGCTCTTCATTTACATGTACAATAATGGCCTTCTGCAGGTAGGCGGGCAACTTCAGGAATGCCAGCAATTGCCGCACAGTGCAATTATCCGGCGCTTCAATTACCGAACCGTCGGCATAATCCTCTATTTTAATGAATTTTCCATATTCAAGATTTATTTTCATCTTATTTCCTCTTCATCATTCCCATTGAAACCGCGATCAATACCCCGAAGAAGTTAAAGATTTTCTGGTTACCGACAAGCTTAAGGTCCCAGTTGTTCATCGCGACCTGAAGGCCCGTGTCCCCACCCAGTGCCAGGGTTTTGAACCCAACATCGGCATTTTCAAATACCAGGGCGAGGTCATAATCCCTTAACATGGTATCCGATGAAAACTTACCGTTCTTGATTATGAAGCGCCTGCCTCTTTTACCGTCTTTGGTCATGATCACATAGGTATTGTTGTGTACGGTGAGCATTTCCTTGATGGCCTTGTTGGTTTTAACAGTCATACCGATCATGAAACTAAGAAAGCCCAGTAAGATCGTAAACAACATTTTAATCACACCTCCAGCCTTGACTTATGTGAACAGGTATTCCGGGTAGAGCTTACGCAGATTCACCAGTGATTGGACTTCCTCATTTACAGGGTTGCTGAACACCACCTGTGGCAGACCCGACTGGACCACCCGGCCGTTAGAATATACCAGCAACCGGTCGGCCAGAGTGTATGCCTCCAGCACATCGTGGGTCACCAGTATAGTAGGTGTGTGGAAATCCTCCTTGAGCACATTAATCAAGCATGTGCGCATCTCAAGGCGAAGCGGATTGTCCAGGGACGAAAACGGTTCATCAAGGAGCAGCAGTTCCGGCCTGCGTATCAGCGCCCGGGCGAAAGCTACCCTCTGTTTCTGTCCGCCGGATATCTCATGCGGATACCTGTCTTCATATCCGGATAACCGGAACTTATGCATCATTTCTGCGCATCTTTCCCTGGCGGCTTTCTTTTCTACACCTTTGGCACCGTAAAGTATATTCTGCCGCACGGTCATATGCGGAAATAACGCAAGTTCCTGGAAAACATACCCGACCGATCTCTGCTGCGGTGGGAGATTAATACCCCGGCCTTTGCTATATAACAAGCGGCCGTTAAGCCTGACATACCCATCGTCCTGGCGCGTGATGCCTGCAATTGATTTCAAAGTCAGGCTCTTGCCGGCGCCCGAATGTCCGAAGAGTACCACCAGTTCGCTGTCCATGCTCCATTGGACATCGAGGCTAAAACCCGGCAGATCGGTCCGTATATTAAGCTCTAAATCCATCGCTGGTTTCCTGAAAGTTTATTAGCGGCATAGAGAAAAGCGGCCGACATCAGCGTGAATAGCAGCACCATGCCCCAGGCCCGGTTCCATTCACCCGTGGCAACATCGGCATATATCGCCAGCGGCATGGTGTCCGTCTTACCCTGTATATTGCCCGCCAGCATCAGCGTGGCGCCGAACTCACCCAGTGCACGGGCAAAGGCCAGTATCGTCCCCGCAATAAGCCCGCGGCGTGACAGAGGTAGCACCACCCTGAAAAACGTCGTCAGTTCTGAGTGTCCAAGTGTGTAAGATGCCTGGATGAGCTTGATATCGATTGATTCGAACGCCGCGCGGGCGGTCTTATACATCAGCGGCAGAGACACGACAAATGAGCACAGCGCGGCAGCCTGCCAGCTGAACATAATCGTATACCCGGTCAGGTCGTAGATATATTTGCCCAGTGCGCCGTTCGTACCGAACAACACCAGCAAAATATAGCCAGTGACTGTGGGGGGCAGCACCAGCGGCAAGGTCAGTAACACATCCAGCACCTCCCTGCCTGCGAAGCTCCTGCGAGTCAGAAGGTAGGCAAAGGTACATCCGCATACTATGGTGAAAACGGTGGCCACCAGAGCAACCTGGAAAGATAACCGGATGGAGAAAAGGGCTGATTCAATGTTCACCTTTCCCCCTCTTTAACTGGCTGGAAACCGTTATCGGACAGGATGCCCCTGCCTTTCTCCGAGCACAACAGGGCAATAAACTGGCTGGCATCATGCTTGTTTTTACTGTACCTGATAACTGCCACAGGATACTCCACAGGCCTGTGTGAGCCTGCCGGTAGCTCTTCTATCAGGGCAAGCTGGTCCTGTCGGGACAGGTAATCGGTAAGGAAAACAATACCAGCATCGACCTCTCCACGCGCCGTGTAATCACATATCTGCGCCACCGTATCGCAGAGAATTAACTTGCTTTTCATCTGGTCCTTAATGCCGCAGTATTCCAGCACCTCTTCTGCGTATACGCCCGAGGGAGTTAACTTGGAGTTGCCAACAGCCACCCGCTTAATCTTATACGATGCGATGTCTGCGAAACTCTTCAACTCCAACTTATTACCGGCAGGCGTTATCATCACCACCGAATTGATGGCAAAAACCTTTACCGTGTCTGCGTCAACCAGTCCCTTATCCAGCAGGGTATCCATATCCCACTGTGAAGCAGAAGCGAAAACGTCCGCAGACGCACCGGCTATGACCTGTGTCACCAGGCTGCTGGTGCCGGCGCAGTTCAAATTGACTTTAACGCCGGGATTTTGGCTTTCATAAATACGAGTGATTTCAGTCATCGGCTTCTTCAGGCTCATAGCTGCAAAAACCATTAGCTCGGTCTGCGTT
>CAZABI010000202.1:0-3128 GCA_964483235.1 uncultured Dehalococcoidales bacterium
TTGCTCGTAATTCTCAGTATCCATGAAATGGTAGAGTTCGCCGTCGTTATATAGAAATTGCACAGGTCGCCTTTCCACAAAGGCTTTGTTAAATTTTTCACTGGCTTGGAATGATTTTTCAATTATGTGTCCGGCTTTCACATCCCTGAGTCTCAAGCGTATTTGTGCTGATCCCCTGCCCATCTTTATATGCTGGTAGTCCAGAACCTGGTACAGTAATCCATCAATCTGAATTGTTATTCCTTTCTTTAGCTCGCCTGCATCAATCATGAGATCTTACCCTCCCTTAATTCGGGCTACTTTATTTGCGTTTGTAAGCATTACTAAATTGCCGCCCTCTATAGCGACTGTATCTTCGATTCGAATGCCTCCCCAGCCTGGAATGTATATGCCGGGTTCTACCGTAAAAACCATTCCTTCCTGCAAGATATCGGTGCTTCGTGTACCCAGCCGGGGTGACTCATGTGTCTCCAGTCCTACGCCATGGCCAAGGCCGTGTCCAAATAGCTCCGCATATCCTGCATTATCAATGATACTCCTTGCCAGGCTGTCTATATAAGATGCTTCAACGCCCGGTCTGATCATTGATAGGGCTGTTGATTGAGCTGCTAGTACAATATTATAGATTTTATTAAAATTTGTGTCCTCTTTACCAATAAAAAAGGTACGTGTTATATCACTGCAATACCCGTTTGCACGGGTTCCGAGGTCGATGGTGATTGGTTCGCCTGGTTGGATAAGTCTTTCGGTGGGTCGTGCGTGTGGCAGGGCTGAATTCGGACCTGAGGCCACAATAATCTCAAATGGCAGAGTGCCGCTACCATTTTGCCTGATAAAGCTTTCCAATTCCCAAGCTACCTGCTTCTCCGTCATTCCTGGATTCATTGTTATCGTGGCATACCCGATAGCTTGGTCAGCGATTTTGCATGCTTCCTTGATGTGCGATAGCTCGTCCCTATCTTTTTTAATACGTAATGATTCCACCACGTTTTTGATGGGGACTAATTGTGTTTTACAATCTTGCTGCTTAAGTACTTGAGCTAAATGCTGATAAAACGAGTGAGTAATATGCTCAGATTCAATTCCCACTCTGGCCATCTGCATTTCAGGAAACAATTTGGCGAACCATAACGAAAAATCGTCTTTTACATGGCAGATTTCAAATCCTGACGTTTCGTGGCGTGCCTGTTCAACATAGCGAAAGTCAACCGCGAGGAAGGCGTAATTCCCGGTTATTATCAGCCACCCTGCAGACCCGGTAAATCCCGATAAATACCTTCGATTGGCCGGTGAGCCTATAATAATACTATCTATTTCGTATTCCGGGAATAACCTGCGAAGCTGGACCAGTCGATCTGAACTCATGATCAGCTCAATTAACAAATTAGAAATAAACTAGCTTTACTTGGACTTTTTATATTTAAACGTTTTTTGGATATATTTACATTCTGGATATTTGCTGCAAGCCCAAAACCTACCAAATTTACCCCACTTGGTAACCAGGTCTCCCCCACATTGAGGGCATTTACCACCGCTAACTTGTGAACTCTTTTTCCCAGTACATTTCGGATAATCCGGGCATGCAAGAAATTTGCCAAACCGGCCGGTGCGCACTACCATTTCATTCCCGCAAACAGGGCAAGGTTCCTTAGTCGTCTCAATCTCTTTATCAACTTTCTCAGTAGTTGCATCAGCCGCTGCCCCTTTTTTTGAAACGACTAGCGATTTTTTACCTTTACAATCAGGGTAGTTGCTGCAAGCGAGGAATTTGCCGAACCTGCTCGATTTCACTACCATGGGCTTTCCACAATCAGGGCATGGTTCTTCAGATTGTATTACTATCTTTTGCAGATTTTCCTGTGCTTTGACAAGTTCTTTATCAAAAGGCACATAAAATCCTTTTATCACATTGACCCAATTTCTTTTTCCCTTGGCAATATCGTCCAGTTCACTCTCCATCTCAGCGGTGAAATTGAAATCAACGATGTTGGGGAAACTACCCACCAGCAGGTCATTCACTATCATACCTATATCTTCTGGTTTTAATTTACCACTATCCTTGAAGACATAACCGCGGTCCAATATCGTGGAAATAATGGGAGCATACGTACTCGGTCTTCCGATTCCTTTTTGCTCCAGCGCTTTGATCAGTGTTGCTTCTGTATAGCGGGCTGGTGGTTGCGTAAAATGCTGCTCGGAAAATAGTTCTATCAAATTCAGTAACTCTCCGACACTTAACTCGGGCAGCCTGATGTTAGCTTCATCCTCATTTTCACCGTTTTCCTCATCTTTCCCCTCGGTATACAAGACCATGAATCCCTGGAATCTTAGAGAAGATATACCTGTCTGGAACATATAAGCAGTGTTCTTTGCTTTGCATGAAGCTTCCACATTAACTGTTACAGTGTCATATATCGCTGCTGCCATCTGGCTGGCTATAGCCCTCTTCCAGATAAGCTCATATAGTCTATACTGGTCATTATTCAAGAATTGTTTAATAGAACCCGGTTCACGAAACGCCTTAGTCGGCCTGATAGCTTCATGCGCTTCCTGGGCCAACTTGACTTTTTTTTGGAATACCCTCGGTGAAACGGGCAGGAAACTTTCGCCATACTTTTTATTGATATACTCCCGCATTTCGGTAAGCGCAGACGATGCCACCTGGGTTGAGTCGGTACGCATATAGGTAATTAAACCGGTATCTCCCTCATCGCCTATAGTAAGGCCCTCATACAGCTGCTGAGCTATTAGCATAGTCCGTTTCGCTGTAAAACGCAGCTTTCGCCAAGCTTCCTGTTGCAATGTGCTGGTTATAAAAGGTGGAGCCGGCTGCCGTAGTACGTCCTTTTTCTTTACAGACAAAACGCGGTATTCAGATTGTTTAAGTGTGTTCAGTAGTTCATTACATCGTTTTTGATCGGGAATATCTATTTTGCTTCCGTCCGCGTTTCCTATAAATCTTGTACGGAAATTATGATTTGTCTTTTCTATCCTCGATAATTCAGCTTCAATTGTCCAGTATTCCCTGGTTACGAAACCCAGGATTTCCCTTTCGCGATCAACCACCAGGCGCACCGCTGCCGACTGCACCCTGCCGGCGGACAGTCCCTTCAATACTTTTCTCCAGA